>CAYNOM010000342.1:0-6939 GCA_964398415.1 uncultured Polyangiales bacterium
ACGACACCTGGTACGCGTCGGGGGCCGGACGCAACCGCATCGACGGCGCGGTGCTGGGAACAAACGGTTTCGAGCTGCGGCCCAACGACGCAGAGCTGGTGGGCGGCCACCAGATTCACGTTCTGCTCGACCGGGCCGAGCGCATCGCACGCACCACCCTGAGTGTCGTGCTGCACGGTGAGAGCGGCGCTGGAAAAGAGCTGGTGGCGCGTCGCATTCACGAAGAAAGCGGCCGGCGCGGCCCGTTCGTGGCCGTCAACTGCGCCGCGTTGCCTCCGAATCTGATCGAGAGCGAGCTGTTCGGTTACCGCAAGGGCGCCTTCAGCGGTGCGATTCAAAACAAGGTGGGGCTGATTGCCGCCGCCAGCGGGGGAACGCTGTTTCTCGACGAGATCGGCGACATGGCCCTGGAGGCCCAGGCCAAGCTCTTGCGCGTGCTGCAGGAGTCCGAGGTGCACCCCGTGGGGGCCTTGAGTCCCGAGCGAGTGGACCTGCGGGTCGTGTGCGCGTCGCATCGCGACCTTGCGCAGCTCGTCGAGCAGGGCTGCTTTCGCGGCGACCTCATGGCCCGACTCAAGCAGGCCACGCTCTTTTTGCCACCGCTCCGCAGCCGCCCCGAGGACATCTATGGGCTCGTGCGCCGCGTGTTGGAGCGCGAAGGCCGACCCGAGCTGGCGGTCGACTTCTCGTTCATGCACGCATTGATCGCCTACCCGTGGCCGTACAACGTGCGCGAATTGGTGAGCGCGGTGCGAGTGGTCTCGACCTTGTGTCGCGGCGGCGTGCTCGAAGCCCAAAGTCTCCCCGATCACATCACGACCCGTTCCCAGCGCCGATCTTCGGGCCTGCCGGATGCGGAGTCCGAGAGCGCGCCTGCGCGGCCATCGGGACCGAGACCGCGGAGCGCTCCATCCAAACCGCCGAGCGAAGCGGAGCTGCGTGCGCTGTGCGAGCGTACGCTGGGCAACGTGTCTGCCCTGGGTCGCGAGCTCGGCAAGGACAGGGTGCAGATCCATCGCTGGCTGAAGCTGTATGGCATCGATTTGAGCCAATACCGCGGTGCGCCGTGAGGTTTTCGTGGCGGTGATCCTGGCGTGAGGAGCGTGATCAATCTGCTCCACCGTCGTCTCGGCGTGTGATAAGGCGGGCGGGATGTGGTCGAGACGATCCCCCTTCCCTTGGCCCGCAGCGCTGCTTTTGCTGAGCTGTTCCCAAGGGTCTCCGCAGCGCGACTCGCGCCCGGACGCTAGTGAAAGTGCGTCGGATGCCGAAGTCGGTGGCCCGGGCGGGTCCGACGCAGAAGTGAGCACCGAGTCACCCGGCGACGCGGGCAACGTGCGCGATGCTGGCATGGACGCCGCGGCGCCCGACGCCGAAGTCGATGCAGCAGCCGACGCGCACGCCGGAGAGGCTGCCGACGCGAGCCTCGATGCCGGCGCGGACGATCCCTTTGCCTGCGCCGAGGGGCCGAAGCTCAAGCTCAACGAGAACATCGCCACCCTCGATTTCGGAGCGGCGCCGAGTGGGAAGGGGCCAGCGTGCGCACAGTTGGGCGACCAGAGATTTCACGCCTATTCGTTCGAGAGCGATCGTGCCGGGTTCGTCGCCTTCACGCTCGAGAGCGCGTCAGGGGGCGCAGTGCCGAGCATCGCGGTCCTCGCGCGCTGTGGCGGCGCAGAGCTCGACTGCCGCGCCGATGGGCTCGTTTCGCGCCAAGAGATCGTGATCTGGACCGAGCCAGGCGATCGACGGCTGGTGGTCGTGGGGACGGGTGCCAGCAAGCCCACCGAGCAGTCGTACACCCTGCGCGCGGAGGCTCTCGACTGCCCTGCGCGCGATTTGGACCAGGTGGCGCTGCCCGCTTTCGTCAACACCGCGGGGTCGAGCAAACGCGAAGCATTCTGTGGTGGCGCCGATCACGGCGAGCGAGAGCTGCTGTTTCGTGCGCCGAAGGCGGGTGCGTATCGCTTCGCGAGCGAGGCCACGTTCTTCACGCCGCTCTTGTCGCTTCGCGCGGGAGCGCGCTGCGGAGGCCAAGAGATCGCCTGTGCTCGGGGCATGGGCGTGCTGAAGCGCGCCGTCGTCGGGGCCCACTTGCAGGCGGGGCAGGAGATCAACGTAGTCGTCGATGGCAGCGACGGCGCGGGCATCGCGAGCCTCGATGTGACGCGCGTCGACGGGGACCTGCGCTGCGAAGTGCCCAACGTGGTTGGGCCCAAATGCTTCGACCTCACCTCGGAATGCTCGACCGACGTGTCGACCGAGGACGAAAACTACCCTGGGCGCGTCACGTCCAGCTGCGCGGCTCCCACGGCTCCCAATGCGGTTGTGGACTTCATGTTTCCGGGCGGGGGAGGAGACGGCTGCTCGACGACGTGTGACGTCACCGTGTCCAGTGCGGACCCCTTCTCCATCGCCCGTTTCGTGGGCGGGTGCAACACCGGGATCGAAGAGGCCTGCTTCGCTGCGCTGCAGAAAGGGCCGGGCTGCGACTTCGACGGGGGGGCGGCCTACTGTGCCCAGTTCTCCCTCGAGACCAATCCGGACATCTACACGCCCGAAGCACACTACTCGGTCGTGATTACACCCGCGGACGGCACACCACACACCTACGACGTTTCGACGTCCTGCAGGGGGATCTGCCGATGACGCGTGCGCTTGTCGTGGCATGGGCGTGGGCCTTTGTCGCCGCTTGTTCACCACTCGTCGATGCCGATCGCTTCGAGTTCGGTCGCGATGCTTCGAGTGGGCAAGGCCCTCGAGACGGCGGCGGCGGTCGCTCCGATGCGAGCGCGGACGGGAAAGACTTGGCGGATGCCACGTTACCCATGGATGGAAAGCGCGACGCCGCGACCTCCGACGGCGGCGCTGATGCGGACAGCGCACTCGATCCGCTCGCCTGCAGCGATGGGGACGTCGATGCGAGCTCCGATCGCAGCTTCTCGACGACGTCCGGTGCTGACCTGAGCGCGAGCGCATGCGGCGGCCTGGGAGCACCCGATCAGCGCTTCGTGTTCCGGCCGAAGACGAGTGGCTGGTACACGATCGAGACCGTGGGCGCGAGCTACGACGTCGTGCTGAGCACGTCCGACGCCTGCGGAGCCGCGGCGAGCGCCTGTCGTCGCGACGCCACGAGGGCCGACGCGTTCTTGGCCACGAAGCTCGCAGCGGGAGTGCCCACGTTGATCGCGGTCGATGGCTTTTCACCTGGGGAGGGAGGCAGCGGCACGCTCCGGGTGCGCCCGGTCACCTGCCCGGACCAAACCCTCGCCCTGCCGTCACAGCGCTTGAGCACGGCGAGCGGGCGCGATGACTTCGACAGTCCCTGTGGCGGCGCCGGGTTCAAAGAACGCGCCCTGGTGTGGACGGCGCCCGAGGACGGCCTCTATCGCTTCCGCGTGCTGGCGGATGGCTTCTCGCCCGTGCTGTCTCTGCTCGACGGACCGCTGTGCAGCGACGACCGACTGACCTGTGCCAGGAGCAAGGGCGTCGCCGAGGTCACGCGTTTCGTCGCGAGAGAGCAATCGCGCACGCTCATCGTCGACGGGCTCGACGGCGAAGGTGAAGTGACGCTCGAGGTGAGTCGCGTCGATACGGACGAAGCGCCCGGTTGTCCGCAGCGCACGATCACCGAGGGCATCGCGCAGGCCGACTATCACCGGAATTACGGGTCGGTGCTCGACGCGAAGCTCGAGGCGTGGTGGCGCAACGACCTCGGCGCTGGCGAGATCGGCGACACCCGCACGGTCGGAGCAAGCTGTGCGGATGCCACCTTCCCGGATGGCCGCCCCTTCGGAGACGTGTCCTTTGCTTTCACTTTGCCTCCGTTGCTCGACGAGACCTTGCCTGGCTCTTGTCAGATCGGCGTCTCCTCGTCGTTCCCGGTGGCGCTCGCCGTGCACGAGGGCGCAACCTGCAGCGGGGCCGAGCTCGGCTGCATCGTCTCCGCGTACGCCGAAGACGTTCAGCACCAGTGGGCTGGGATTTCGATGAAGATGCGGAAAGACCCTCGGTCGCTGATCCTCAGCGTCGCTCGTGCGGCGGCTTATCCGAAGGGGCCGTTCCGCGTCGAGCTGGAGATCGCTTGTACCCACGGAAACGCGGCGGTGTTCGCGCCCGGGCCGGTCTTGGAGGTCGAACGATGAGCATTCGCGCCCTTCTCCTTCTGCTTGGCATCGCTTGCTTGGGGCTGCCGATCGAAGCGCTCGCCGAGCCACCGGTGCTCTCCCGCGACGCGCAAGAAGCGCGTGAGTTGTTCTATCGAGGGCTCTCCCTGTCCGAGGAGGCGCGCTGGGCAGATGCGCTCGAGGCGTTCGAGCGCTCGTTCGCGCTCGTGCAGCGTCCCAGCACCCAATACAATCTGGCCAACGCGCTGTTCAACCTCGGGCGTGCGGTGGAGGCTGAGGCCACCATCACGAGCTATCTCGAATCTGCCGAAGCCTCTGAGGAGCCCGCCGAGCGCATCGCAGCGGCGCATGAGCTGGCCGCGCTCGCGAGACAGCGGCGCGTGACCTTGCGCGTGCACGTGAGCCCGGAGGACGCCACCCTCACTCTCGATGGACGCGAGGTGCCGGGAGCCGGGGTGCGTGAGGTGCGCGTCGATCCGGGCGACCACGTGCTGCGGGTGACGATGGTCGGCTACGCACCGGTGGTGCTGCGGGGTAGCTATCCCGCCGGATCGCACGCCGAGCCCGAGCTGAGTCTCACCGAAGCGTCGCCCGCTCCCCTCGCCCCGCCCAAAGCCGTCGCCGAAGATCGTCCCGCCGCGTCCGCGTCCGAGTCCGCAACGGCTTCCGCAGTGAGATCGCGCCGCATCCGTTGGGCGCTCTTTGCGACATCGGCCGTCACCCTGGCGGCGGGCACGGGAGTGGGGATCTCCGCTCTTCTGCTCTCCAAGCGTGTCGAAGCGGGTTGCACCGACGGCAGCAGCGGTTGCGATCTCGACGACGAGTCGACCGCCACGCGCGCACAGCGGCTCGCATACGGCGCCGACGTGCTGCTCGCCACGGGGGCGGCGTCGGGCATCGCAGCGCTCGTGTTTCACTGGGTCGCGCCTCGGCTCGACCGGCGCGCAGAGCCCGTGGTGTCCCTTGCGCCCGGCACGCTGGGCGCTGGACTGCGGCTTTCGCTGCGCTGACGCGCACGGATACGGCGCGTTCGTCAGAGACTGAGGGCGCCCCCAAGCGTCGCGCGCTCCTCACGCGCTTGCTCGGCGAGAAAGCGCGTCACAGCCACCAACATGCCGAGGCGCTCGCCGCCACGTCCCTTGCCCACGGGGCTGTGATCGAGCCGGAGGTCTCTGACGAGCTCCTCCACGCTGCCAGGTCGCCTGCGCAAAAAGTCGCCCGCCACCTTGCGCACGTCGACGCTGCGCGAGGGGAGGTAGCCGCCCTCCTCGCGCAACAGGCCCGAGGCGTAGTGGCCCCAGCAGCAGACGACATCGTCCTCGGAGGCGAAGGCACGAAAGGCGGCGTCGAATTCGGCGAAGGTCGTGCCCTGCTCGAGGTCGGCCTGGCTCAGGCGCGCGTGCTTGATGGGCGAGACCGACAGCGGCTTTCGGGGTGCGATCACGCGCTCGAAGCGTTGCTCGTCACCCAGGCGCAGGCTCGTGAAGTGCACGAGCTCGTGCGGGTAGGGCGGACCACCTCGCTCGCGATCGTAAGGCCAAGCGTTGGCTTCACCGGCGACGCAGAGCAGTCGCTCTTCGCTGAGCCACGCAGGTAAGCGGGCGCGTGCGGTCACGTGCTTGCGGCGGCGTGCGCGCCTTCGGCCGCCGTTCGACTGCGCCGCGTAGGAGAGCTGCACGTCGATCATGGCGCGAAAGGGCGCGAGCATCGCCTCGAAGCGTTCGGGATCGCCCTCGAGCGCGCCCAGCGTCAGCGACAGGGCCTCGATGGTGGATACGTAGTCTTCGCGCGGCTCGCGGCGAATGCGGTATTCGCTGGGCCTGTCGGGCTCGAAGGCGTAGTGAGGCAGAGACAAGAGCCAGGGGTTTTGGCGTAGGAGGCTCTTGGCCTGGTGCCAGGTGCCGTCGATGGCGATCAGTGTGACGGGGTGCGGCGGGGGATCGCGGCGCACGTCTCGGGCCGTCGGACCCGGATAGAGCAGGGCGGCGGGGCGTGTGGGGCAGCTGAGCGCCGCTTGCACGCTACGGTCGCTCGAGAAGTCGATCCCGACCACGACCTCGGCATCGGCCAGGCACAGCGTGGCCATGCGTGCGGTACCCACGGCCTTGTCCCGCTCGCGCGGATGCTGCAGCACGAGCACGCGCGTGCGTGTGGTGAGCTTCGGCAGGTGTGCACAGTAGCAGGCCACCTCGGGGCGCCTGCAGCGCGGGCACTCGACGCGGGGAGTGAACGACATCGCCTGCTCCCATAGCATGGAGCGAAAGTCGAGCAGGAGGCTGCGTCATCGTGCCACGGGCGCGCGTACATGCTGTTACCATCGCGCCATGCGCTTCGCTCTCATCGCCTGCTGCGGCGGGCTGCTCCTCGCAGGGTGTGTCGACCCCACGGGGGCCTTCGACGACTTCGTCACACGACAACGTGCGAGCCTCGACAACATGCCGGATGCGGGCGCTACTCCGCAGGAAGACGCCGGAGCCCCGGTGCTGCCCCATCCAGACGAGCTCAGCGGCGAGTTCCTGCTCGTCACCTCCACCACCTTGTCCCGTAGAAAGCCCACCGTGTATCGCCTGGAGTCGGAGGCCAGCATGGACGGCGACGGCCTCAAGCTGCGCCTGCGCGATCAACCGCTCTCGGCGGCCGATCGCATGACGCCGGTGGGCGACTTCAGTGCGTGGCGCGAGGCGCGGGTCGACAAGGACGGTATGTTTGCGTTTCTCGACGTCAGCATCGTCACGCCCGGCGCTGCCAATCCGGTGAACGGGGTCGAGACCGAGGCCCTGCTCGACTACCGCGCCCAGCTGCGCAGCGCGCG
>CAYNOM010000343.1:0-2420 GCA_964398415.1 uncultured Polyangiales bacterium
CTGCGCATCGCACGCGAAACTGGGCAGGCCAATGTTTGGAGCGCAGTCCACGCGCTCTCCCGTATTGGAGGAGCCGAGGCCCTGGCGGGACTCGAGCAACTCGCAAGCCTACCTGGCGCGACGGGGCAGACCGCCAGCGCGGCGCTGGCCAACCTGACTGGCGCCAAGGGACGCGCGCACGGCGCAGCACAAGCGCAGGGCGCGGATAGCGATCCATGGCAAACCCTCGAACGCTGGAATGCAGATAGCTCCCCCGAAGCGAGCACTGCTTTGATCGAGATGGCGCGCGGCACCGATCCCGGACTCTCCGGGCAGGCACTCGCCTACTTGGCTCAACGCCAGGATCCCGAGAGCATCGAGGCAGTCGCCGCGCTTGCGGCCCGAGGCAAGACGCCAGCCCAGCGTGCCATGGCCCTTTCTGCGCTGGGCCAAAGCGGCCACCCCAACACCGCTCCGATCTTGCGAGAGGCCTTGCGCGATCCAAGCTCCGAGGTGCGCGCACAGGCGGTTCAGGTGCTTGCAGAGACCAACTCGCCCGACCTCGAGGCGGGACTGTTGAGCGTAAGCCGTGACGAAAACCCGGAGGTGGTGGGGGTCGTAACCTCCGCGCTCGCCCAGCTCGCGACGCCGAGCGCCGTCGCACGCCTCGAGGAGATCGCCAACGGCCCGCTGACTCAGGTCAAACCACAGGCGCTGCACGCGCTCGCGAGCGTCGCGCCCGCGCGGGCGGCCGGTTTTGCCGAGCGCATGGCAGCATCCGGCGATCGCGACGCGTGCCTCTCAGCCACGCAAGTGGCCAACACATTCCCGAGGCAAGTCAGCGTTCGCATCTTGAGCTCGGCACTCGCCCAAGGAGACCCTGACGTGAGCCGCGAAGCTCTCGCGTCCCTGAGTCAGCTGGGGCTGTCGAAAAGCGAGCTTACCCGCATGATCGATCCGCTACTGCGTGACACAGAGCTCCCCGAGGACCTGCGGAGCAGTGCTGACCAACTCCTGCAGGGCGCGAGAGAGTAGGGATGGACGCCCCGCGCAGGATCCGCTCAAAGCGGCTCGGCGACGCTGTCGAGGACGATGGTGCGATCTGAGAGCTCGAGGGCTGCCCAGTGGCTCGCGGGGTCCGGCAGATACAACAGCTCGTCGTCGACGTGGGAAAGCTTGAGCCGGATCACCTCCACCTCGCCCAGGATCTCGCCATCCTGGTCGAGCACGGTCGCGCTCTCCGCGTCGCCACCGGGGCGCTCCTCGGTCGACATGCCCGCCCAGCGTGCGGTGCCGTCCGCGTAGAGCAACATGGCCGTGAGCTGCGTGTGCGGGTCCTTGAAGAGGCGCGCCGCGGCATTGACCTGCGTCGAGCGCGTGGCGAGCGCGTCGTAGGTGTAGTCGCTGACCCAGGACGGATCGCAGTAACCCATCACGTCCTTCATCTGCGCCGGGTTCTTGAGGCTGCCGTTGCGCGAGTCCCAGCCCCAAACGCCGGTGCCGCCACCCGCGTAGGGAAAGCGTGAGTCGACGCCTTGGATGCTGCCGCCCTGGGCGCAGGGCGCGTGACCGCGACCGTGGGCGTGCGCCATCTCGTGCACCATGGTGCTGGCGGTGGTCTCGTGGGAGAAGCCCACGCCGAGGCCGGCCTGCTGGCTGGGGCTCACGCGCGTCGTCTGCGGGGCGAGCCCGAGCACGCAGCCGTAGCCGCAGAACGACTGAAACGAATTCGAGGGAGCGATCACGCCGTAGTAGTAAACGTCGGTCGCGGGGGCATCTTGCTGGCGCGTACGGATCACGAGGTTGAGGATGTCGCTCCAACCGCCGCCCGAGGAGCTCACCGTGATCCCGGTCGACACCGGGCTGCGCGTCGTGATCTCCACCGCCGGAACGGGGTAGTGAGCCAGCATCGCCGCGCGCAACTTGGCCACTTGCGGTGCGCTCGTGTCGGGCGTGCGCCCGCCGATCACGATGGGCACGAGCACCACACGCAGCTTGCCGATGGCCTCGGCATCGAGCTCCTGCATGCCCGTGAGTGGAAAGCGCACGTCGCTGGCGTTGCCCACGGGCCTGTCGCACGTGGTTTCTTGCAGCGAGACGCTGAGCTTCGTGCGCGGCCCGATCAGGCTGCCGTCCACATCGAAGTTGAACGTGGAGGCGAGCGTCGCGTCGGCCGATGCGCCCGTCGGTCTGAGCTCGGCGTTGATCGTGCTGAGCTTGCCGTCGTTGTCGAGCGTCAGCACGCCGCGCAGCGTACGGCTCGTGAAGCCTGAGAGCGTGTCCACGAAGGCGCGCACGAGCGCGCGCTTGCCCGCTACCACCGGTGCGCTGCGGCTGCTTTGCCAGATGCCGCCCGACACGAGGGGGATCTTCACGGCCTGGTAAAGCGCGAGCTCGCGCAAGCGCAGACCGGTGGCGAGGGGCTCACCGCCATCACCGCA
>CAYNOM010000343.1:2520-6925 GCA_964398415.1 uncultured Polyangiales bacterium
CCGGAAGCGCTGCCACCGCTATCGCCCCCCGTGCTCGAGCCCGTACCGCCGTCGTCGACCGTACCGTTCGTGCCGCCTGGGGTCGAACCTCCGCTGGAGCCGGAGCCGCCGGTGCTCGCATCGGAGCCACCGCTCGCGCCGCTGCTGCCGTTGCCGTCGCTCGATGTGCCACCCGTGCTCGCATTCCCGGAGGAGCCGCTCGAGCCATCGTCGGCCATGCCATTGGCCGCCGCGCCGCCGGCACCACCGTCACCACCCACCGAGGCGGGGTCGAATGCCACGGAGCTTCCCGAGGGCTCCGCGACGACACCAGTACAACCCACCAGGGCGCTGATCAGAACCGCAAACACACGAGAGGAAACGGGCATGGCCACTCTCACTTCCCGAACCTGAGCCGAAGGTTTTCAAGCTGCGCTTCGCTGATTCACGAAGAGCGCGAAAACGAGAGTAGCCACAACTCTGATTGATTTTCTCAAACAATCTGATCGGGTTGGCGCGTTTGTTCTGTCACTGGCGGATTGCACCAGCAGCGCACCAAAAACAGGTGTAGTTCTTCATGCACGCAGAAAAACACCGTAGAAATGGTAAAATTCCACGTGGTCGCATGTGCGACACGGTAGATCGCCGAGGTCGCGCACACACCTTCCAGCGTGATGCAGCGCCGGGACAGAGCGCGAGACACGCTCATTTCAGTTGCGATTGTTCATGGGCATTGGATCAACCCAATTTGAACAATCAAACAACAAAGTCTCACTTCTGGTCGCGCACGACGCGGACGCGGAGCACGTGATCCTGCTCGGCCCGTAGGCGCTCGGCCGCCTCGTCGACGGAGAGCAGTGAGGGGCTCAGCACGATCCCAAGCGTGAGCTCGGCCGCCGCAGGGAAGGGCAGGTCGGCCGCACGAACCATCACACGAACCGCGCCGCTCTCGGCCAAGTCGACCTGACTCGCCACGGGGACGGCATCGGAGCCCACGTGCGCCATCACGCGAACATACACACCGTGCTCCACGCGCGTCGCAGGCTGTGCGGTGAGCAGGAGCTTCGTGTCGGGTCCCACCCGGAGTGTCTCGACCTCTGTGTCGACGCTGCCGCGAACCTCTTGAAGCTGGCCACTCGCGGACAGGGTGTAGGGGGGCAAGCTCGAGCTGTCGTCTGGGCGCAGCATCAGCAACACCGCGGCTGCCGCCACCAGCACGGCGCTGCCTGTTCCGAGGGCGATGCGCCGCGCCTTGGCCCTGCGCTTTCTTCGTAGCTCGTCGGACAGGACGTCGACCATGCGCGCACGAAAGTCTTCACCGAGCGGCGCGTGGGCCTCGAGGCGCACCGCGTCGTCTTCGCTCTCCTCAGCCAGGGCGCGCAAGAAGGCCTCCTCCTCACGCCCGAGATCGCCCTGCGTCAGGCCTTCCCAGGCGCTCTGTGACCCGTCATCGTGATTGGGCTTCGTCATCACATCGCCTCGCTTGCCAGCTGGTCGGCCAGCTCCCGGGCCGTTTTTCGGATGCGGCTGCGCCAGGCATAGACGGCGTCGGTCGTCATGTTCAGCTCTTGGCACACGGTTTCCGGGCTGCTCTCATCGCAGAATAGAAGCTCGAACACGCGAAACCCGAGGGGGCTCAAGCTGCCCTTGAGGCGCGTGCACAACGTCGATGCCATCTGTCGCGTCAACACGTTCGTCTCCACCCCATCCTCGTGTCGCCCCTTCAGCTCGAGCTGAATGTCGTCCGTGGGCCGTTCCGTATAGGGACTACGCTTCTTGCTGCGCAAAATGGAGATCACTTCTCGCTCTGCGATGAGTCCCACGTACTGCGCGAGGGAAAGGCCCTTGCTTTGGTCCCAGGTGAGGAGCACCCGCCCGCCCTCGTCGAACAGGCGCTCGAACACCTCCTGCGTCAGGTCTTCGACCTCCTGGCGCACCGTGCCGCGGCGCCCCTGACAGCCCGTCCGCAACAGCACCCGCGCGACGCGCGCTTGGATGGGCGGGGTGAGGGTGTCGACCAGGACGCGCAAACTGGCCTTGTCTCCGGAGAGGGCCTTTTGAACTGCATCGAGCGAGAGTGGGGCGGCCATAGAGAGTGACATTTTCGCAGTGACGGGGGCGACGAAGCCGCCCATTCGTGAGCATTCGCCATGAGACCTACGCTGCAAAGCCGATAGCTCACCCCGCCGCACGGCGCGCGGCGGTGCCGTCGACAGGGCTGCAGAAACCTCTCCCCCTGCGCCCCCTCTCCCCGAGGGAGAGGGGGAAACGGGTCCGCCGCAGGGTCGCGGGCGCCCAGCACGTCGTCGAGCCAGGACGGAGCTCACGGAGGCACGCGCCGTCTCCTGCGTGAGATCTTGAAGGCTTCCGGAACTGGCTTGAAGGGATCATCGGCCCTTGGCCATGCTCTGGCTCTGCTTTGAAACTCTCGAAGCGACCTGATATCCAGCTCGACCACGACGAGGTAGTCGTTCTGTCCGCCGCTCAAACGGCACAGGTCAGTCGTCCTGTTCGACGACGCGGACGGATTGCCAGGCCTGGCCACCGGACAGGACGGGCGCACCTCCGTCGTCCGTATTCCAGACGAGCTTCGAAAGAAGCGGCCGCTCAGACAGGCCGTGAGGCGACCACCGGCAAGCGAAGCATGGTTGCGCACCGGAAGAACAGCGTGCCACTCAGTCCCTCCGACGAGGCACGCTCCCACCCCTGGGCTCGAGGGCGTCCCATCCGGCCGCCACATTTGCCGGGTCAGCACCGCGCTCATCCGCCGCACTTCGGCTCTCCGAAGTGCGGGTGCGCCGGAGGGGGACGTGCCCCGAGGAGCGCAGGAACGAGCACCGGCAAGGGGCGCGTTCACCGCAGGCGGCCGGCCCCATGCCTCCGATCACGTCGTATGGGGCGTAGTTGCTCGACACGGGTGTGCTCCGCTTCCGATGTGCATAGGAACAGAGCTGCCCTCCTCGAGTCGCGGACTCAAGAGCGGCAGAGCCCCGCCGCACGGCCGACAACCGGCGGGTTGCTCCCAGACTGCTAGGCTGGCGCGATGCGCGAGGTCTCACCTGTTGAGGAAGTCCGCAGTCGCCTGGGTCTCGACACGCGCTCGCGCTGGCTGCGCCGCTCGCTCTGGATCGTCCCTCTGTTGGTGGTGATCGGCGGGGCAGGCTTCTTCGGGCAGCGTTTTCTGCGCAGCGCCCGAGACGACGGCCAGCGCTACGTCACCGAGAAGGTCCGGCGCGGCGATCTGAGCGTCATCGTCACGGCCACCGGCACCCTGGAAGCCGCCGACGCCGTCGACGTGAGCAGCGAGATCTCGGGGCGCGTCATCGCCGTGCTCGCCGAGCACAACCAGCTCGTCGAGAAGGGGCAGGTGCTCGCCCAGCTCGACCCCGTTCAGCTTCGCGCCGACGTCCAGCAAACGACCGCCCAGGTTCAGGCCTCCCAGGCTGCCCTGCGTCAGGCCGAGGTGGGCCTCGACGAGGCGCGCATGAACCTCGCTCGAGCCGAAGAGCAGCGGCGTCTCGGGCTGATCTCCGAGCGCGAGCTCGAGTCGGCGCGCACCGCCGAAGCCCGCGCCCGAGCCAACCTGTCGAGCGCCCAGGCCAACGTGCGGGTCGCACAGGCCCAGGCGAGCTCCTCGCGCTGGCGCCTCGAGCGTGCGCAAATCCTCGCGCCCATCGACGGCATGGTGCTGTCGCGCACCGTCGAGCCGGGACAAACCGTGGTCTCGGCGATGCAAGCGCCCACCCTGTTCCGCCTGGCCGCGGGGCTCGAGCACATGGAGCTTCACGTTCAGATCGACGAGGCCGACATCGGCCGCGTGCGCGAGGGGATGGCCGCAAGCTTCAGCGTCGACGCCTATCCGGGGCGCGCGTTTCCGACGCGGATCGCGGAGATTCGCAACGAGCCGGTCACGACGCAGAACGTGGTCACCTACGAGGCGGTGCTGGAGGTCGATAACGCAGAGCGCCTGCTGCGGCCCGGCATGACCGCCACGGCCAGCATCGTCACACTCGAGCGAAAAGACGTGTTGCTCGTGCCGAACGCAGCCCTCCTGTTCACGCCACCCGAGCCCCGCAAACGCGGAGAGCCCGCGACACGTCGCCCCGCAGAAGGCGAAGGGCGCAAGGTGTACGTGCTCGCAGGCACCGAGCCGCGCGCGGTCGACGTACGCGTGGGCGACACGGACGGGCGCGTGAGCGAGCTCGTTTCGGGCGGGCTGCGCGAGGGGCAGCCGCTGATCATCGACATGCTCGAGGAGCCGTGACGTGAGCATGATCGAGCTCGTCGACGTCTCGAAGGTGTACGGCGAAGGCGAGCGACTGGTGCGCGCGCTCGACCACGTCTCGCTGTCGATCGAGAGCGGCGAGATGATCGCGATCATCGGCGCGAGCGGCTCGGGCAAGTCGACGCTCTTGCACCTGCTCGG
>CAYNOM010000344.1:0-3042 GCA_964398415.1 uncultured Polyangiales bacterium
GCGAGACGGTCGAGCGCTTCGTGTTGTCGGCCCCGCCCGTGGCGATCGCGGCGTCCGGGGCAGAGATCGAGACCCAGCCTCTGCAAGCTTCTGAGGGCAAGAGCCATGCGCTTCGGGAGGACGACGCCGCGCCGCGCCCCACGCGCTCACCGTTGTTCTGGGTCACGGCCAGTGCGACCGCTGGCTTTGCCGTAGGCCTCGCGGTCAGCGGTGGTCTCGCCATGGCCGCCCAGAGCGAGTTCGACGAAAAGGTCGCGGTGAGCAACGACCCACTCCGCACGCCGGATGAGCGCGAGGCCGCGCGCGTTCAGGGCGAAGACGCAGCCGATCGCGCCGGAACCCTTGCGCTGGTCAGCGACATCTTCCTCGCCGGTGCCGTGGTGGCAGGCGGAGCGACGTTGCTGGTCTGGCTCAGCGAGCGCAAGGCCGAGCGCCGTGCGCGGGTGCGCGCAGGTCCGATGGTATTGAGGAGCGGCGGGGGTGGCGTCGTGCTCGGAGGCAAGTTCTGATGCGGATCGCGGCCACCATACTCGCCCTCGGTGTGGCTGGGTTTTCTGGCTGTAGTGCCATCATCAGCACCGACAAGGACGCGCTCGGCGGCAGAACCCTCGACGACAACGTCTTCGACGGGAGCCCTGCGCCAGGCCCCGGCGCCAAAGACGCCAGCGCTGCGTGTACCAAGGACGCCGATTGCGACGATGGCAACGCCTGCAACGGCGTCGAGACCTGCGCGAGCGGACGAGTGGGCAGCGATCTCTTCACCGGCTGCCGCGCCGGAACGCCCGTTCAATGTGACGACGGCATCGGGTGCACCCTCGATCGCTGCGAGCCGAACGTGGGCTGCGTGTTCGAGACCAACGCGGCCCTGTGCGACGACGGCATCTTCTGCACGGAGGACGTGTGCGACGGCGCCGCGGCGCCCGGCTCTGACGGGTGCGCGCACATCGAACGCGATGCAGCCTGCTCCTACTGCTTTGCCGATGGCATGTGCGACGCCGTACGCGGAGGTTGCGTCGGTCGCGTGACCGCGGTGTCCTGCGGGGACGGCGACGCGTGCACGGACGACCGCTGTGACGACGAGACCCGCAGCTGCATCAGCACGCCGCGCGACGCCGATGGCGATGGCTTTCCTGCACGGGTCGTCGATCTCAAGGTCTGCGGTGGCGGCAACGATTGCGACGACACGCCGGGTGCGGGCGCGGCGATCCATCCGGGAGCGCCCGAGATCTGCAACGGCAGGGACGACGACTGCGATGGCCAGGTCGACGAGGCGTGTACCGGTCTGCCCGACACCTGCGACACCGCCCAAATGCTCACGCTCACCGACGGCCGCGCCGAAGTGAGCGGCTCGCTCAGCAGCTTCGCCGAAGACTACGCCAACGAGTGTGGACAGAGCCGTGGACGTGACGCGGTGTACGCGATCGCGGTCGACGGCGTCTCCGACATCGTCATCGACTCGCTGGGAAGCGCTGCCAAGGTTGTGCTGGCCGTGGCCACGACCTGCAGCAATGCGGGTTTTACCACCCTCGGGTGCGCGGGATTGCTGCGCGACAACGCGCCACGCAGTCGGCTTTTGCTCCATCGCTACGACCCGGCCGTGCTGGGCCGCACCCTCTACATTCTCGTCGACGGTCAAAGCGCGACCGAGACCGGTGCCTTTCGGGTGAGCGTCGAGGTCTCCGCGGCGCGCCCCGACGACTGCGGCTCTCAGGTGCTCGATCTCGGTGCGGGCGGCAAGGTGCTCGGCTTCTATCCGACGGCCTTCGCCGAGCGCCTGGGTCGCGAGGGCGGAAGCTGCCAGTTGGCCCTGGGCGAGCAGCAGCTCGAGGCCATCTTCCGGGTCAAGGCGCCCAGGGACATCAGCGTGGCGCTATCGGCCACCACCTCCGACTTCGTGCCAGTGCTCTACGCGCGCGACGTGTGCGCAAGCGAGGACGAGGCAGACGAGCTCGTGTGCCGGGCCGCAGGCAGCGGTGGCACCCCAGGGCAACCGCGCACCGTGAACGCAGCCTTCAAGCTGAAGTCGGGCGACGAGGCCTTCGTCCTGCTCGATGGCGGCGGTCTTGCAAACCGCTACACACTCACCTGCACGTTCTGACGCGGCGGAGCAGCGCGCCCGCCGTGGCTCAGATCTCGAAGTCGCCCTGCTCGAGCAGCTCGCTGATGCGGTAGAGAAAGCCGTTCGCGTGCACGCCGTCGACGATGCGGTGATCGTAGGACAGCGACATGTACATCACGGGGTGGATGGCCATCGTGTCTTCGCCATCCTTCTCGACCACCACCACGCGCTTCTTGATCTCTCCGACGCGCAGAATGCCGACGTTGGGCTGCGAGATGATGGCACCGCCGTGCAGGTTGCCGCGCCGGCCCGGGTTTGAGACCGTGAACGACTTGCCCGACAGATCGTCGGGGGTGAGCTTGCCATCGCGCGCCTTCGTGGCGAGGTCGTCGATGGCGCGCGCGATGCCCTGCACTTTGAGGCTGTCGGCGTTCTTGATCACCGGCACGACCAAGCCCTCGGGGGTGTCGACGGCCACACCGAGGTTGATTTCGCGCAAGAGCACATAGGCGTCGTCGAGCACGCGGGCGTTGAGCTCTTTGAACTCGCGCAGCGCGCGCACCGTGGCGGCGCAGACGAAAGACAGGTAGCTCAGGCTTATCCCGTTTTTTTTCAGCTGAGCCTTGGTGCGGTCGCGCAACTTCGCCGTCTCGTGCAGATCGCACTCGGCCACCGCGACCACATGCGGTGAGGTCAGCTTCGAGTAGACCATGTGATCGGCGATGATGCGGCGCCGACGCGAGAAGGAGATGACCTCGTCGCCCGGGCGCGCGACGTAGGGCGGCACCTGGAAGGCGCTCTTCTTGCCCGTGGGACCCGACACCGGCGCGGGCGCGCTGGGCGCCTTCGCCAGGGCGCTCGACTGTTGTGCGAGGAGGCCACTCAAGCGCGGCCCGGCGATCGCCGACAGGTCGAGACCCTGTTCGCGTGCCAGCCTGCGCATCGAGGGGCTCGCCGGCGCCGTCACGTGTGCCGCCGGTGCG
>CAYNOM010000344.1:3142-6918 GCA_964398415.1 uncultured Polyangiales bacterium
GCCTTGTCGTCTGCTTTCGGAGGCGCTGCGGCGGGTGCGGGCTTCGGGGCCGTCGCGCCTGCCTTTGCGCTTGCACTGTCGTCGATCTCGCAGAGGCTCGCGCCGACCCGGACGACATCGTCTTCCTGGGCCAGCAGCTTGACGATCACGCCGGCCACGGGGGCTGGGACCTCGCTGTCGGCCTTGTCCGTCAGGATCTCTACGACGGGCTGATCGCGCTCCACGCGCTGGCCCTCTTGGACCAGCCACTTGCCGATCGTGCCCTCGACGACGCTCTCACCGAGCTGCGGCATCGTCACCGTCGTGGTCATGTCTCTCCTCGCCCGTGGGTGCTGCGTACGGGTGCGCGGTTCTACCGTCCCGTAAACGGGTACGCAATGCGTTCGGGCCGGAACGCGTGCGCGCCCTGTGCGAGCACTGCCCGTCGAACGCCGCGTAGTGTATAGGATTCCAAGCGTCGGGGCGAATCGCTGCGACAACTGAACAGTGTGTGCGGTGCGCGAAGCCGACCAGGAGCACGATGGCCGATCTAGAAGAGCACGCTTTCAAGCGAGACAAGCGCTTCGTGGTGCGCCTCGCCTTGACCTTGGCCGTGGCCTTGGTGGCTGGGGTCGCCATCTACGGTCGACTCACGAGCGCCGGTACGGCTGACTGCGCCGCCGACGCTTTCCTCGGTACTTTCAGCGGTGGGGCCGTCGAATCCGGCGCCGAGAAGCCTTGAGCAGCGTTCACTTCATGAGTGAGGCGAACAGGGCGTAGTTCTCGGCTTCGTCGGGGGCGATCTCACCATCCGCGGCGATCAGGCTGCGGATTGTCTTCAGGAACAGCTCGCGGTGGGCTCGCGGCACGAGCTGGGGGTCGACCTCTTCTGCGGGCGGCGGCACCTTGAGCCATTCGTCGACTTGCTTGGCTTCGTCGGCGTTCAGACGTAGTTGCTTGACCAGCTTGTGCACGATCGAGCGCTCGGACTTGGCCACGTCGAGGTCGGCCCAGGCAAAAGAGCACACGAACTTCATCAACTGCAGGCGGTCTTCCTTGGAGAGCTCATTCATTTCGGGCCGAGTCTGCCCGTTTTCGAGCCGCCTGGCCAGCGTGGATGGTGTGGTTTTGGTCGCCCCTCGACGGGGGCAGCCGACCGGGCGTCACCCCCGTCGCAAGGTGGGGGCGGATTGGGCCATACTGGGTGGCGATGCAGCGGCTCAAGGTACTCACCCTCAACATTTGGCATCGCGAACAGCAGTGGGAGAAACGGCGCGCGCTGATCCGCCGCGGCCTCGAGCAGCTCGCGCCCGACGTGATGGGCGTTCAAGAGGTGCTCGAGCTGAGCACGGGGGGGACGCGCCGCGACCAGGCCGAAGAGCTGGCTGAGGGGCTCGGCTACCGCACGCTGTTTGCCGGCGCGCAGACGCTCGGACCGGGGCTGACCTTCGGGAACGCGCTGCTCACGCGTCACGAGGTGGTCGCGCACGAGGTGCTCGCACTACCGGGAGCCGAGAGCGGCGAGACGCGCTGTCTTTTGTACGCGCTCGTCAGGACGCCCTCCGCCGACGTGCCGGTGTTCGTCACGCATCTCAACTGGAAGCTTCACCAGGGCTCGATCCGCCTGAAGCAGCTCGATTTCATCGAAAATGCGATCGCGGAGCGCGCGCCCACTGGCAAGACCTACCCGCCCATCCTGATGGGAGACCTCAACGCCGAGCCCGACTCCGACGAGGTGCGCTGGCTGCGTGGCTTCGCCACGCTCAACGGGCGCAGCATTTTCTTCGCGGATGCGTGGGCCTATGCCGGCGACGGGGGCCCAGGCTTCACCTTCGACAGGAAGAACCCCAACGCCGCGCGCTCGCACGAGCCACCGCGGCGCATCGACTACATCTTCGTCCGCGGCCCCGATCCGAAGTGGCGCGGCGAGCCCTTGCTCACGCGCGTGGTGTTCGACGAGCCCGATGGAGACGTCTGGGCCTCCGATCATTTCGGGCTGTACACCGAGCTCAGCTTGTAGCGTCGCGGTGCGCGACACGCGTCGCGTTTCGACAGCTCTTCAGCCGAGCTCGCGCGCCACGAGCGCCTTGAGCGACGCGTCGGGGCGGGCGCCGTAGTGGCTGATCACCTCGGCCGCGCAGATGGCGCCGATGCGAGCGCTCGCCTCCGGCGTCTTGCCGTGGGTGATGCCGTAGAGAAAGCCCGCTGCGAACAGATCTCCTGCTCCGGTGGTGTCGACGACGTGCTCGACCTTGGCGGCGGGCACCTCGAAGGTTTGATCTCCAACGAGCACGAGTGCGCCCTGGGGCCCTCGCGTGAGCACGACGATCTCGCTCTTGCCGCGCATGGCCGCCACCGCTTCGTCGAAGCGCGGCAGCTCGGTCAAAGACAGCACCTCGTTCTCGTTGGCGAACAGGATGTCGACGTGATCGCGGATCAGGTGCTTGAACTCGCTGCGATGACGGTCGACGCAGAAGCCGTCCGACAAGGACAAAGCCACCTTGCGTCCGGCTGCGTGCGCGATGTTGGCCGCGTGCAGCATGGCCTCCTTCGCGCGCGGCGGATCCCACAGGTAGCCCTCGAGGTAGGTGATGGCGCTCTGGGCCACGAGCTCGTCGTCGATGTCCTCGGGGCCGAGCTCGATGCAGGCGCCAAGGAAGGTGTTCATGGTGCGTTGCCCGTCGGGCGTCACGAAGATCAGGCAGCGCGCAGTTTCAGGGCCGTCGATGGCAGCCTTGGTCTCAAACGTCACGCCGGCGGCACGGATGTCGTGGGCGAAGACTTCACCGAGCTGGTCGTCTCGCACCTTGCCGATGTAACCGGCCTTACCGCCGAGAGAGGCGATGCCGGCCATCGTGTTGGCCACCGAGCCACCGCTCGACTCGCGCGCCGGACCCATCTGGGTGTAGAGCGACGCTGCGCGCGACGGATCGATCAGCGTCATCGCGCCCTTGGGCATTCCGAGCCTGTGCAGGAGCGCGTCGTCTGCGTGGGAGATCACGTCGACGATGGCGTTACCGATGCCGGTGACGTGCAGTGCGTGGGACATTCGTGGCGGCCTTTCTTTCGCAAACGGCGCTTGTTCAAGCGAATTTGAGCCCCTGCGTCAACCCGACGCTTCATTGTGGCGCAAAGTGCCCGAAATGGCAGGCCGACCTTTCAACCGAGGGCTTCCGCGACGCGCGAGGGGCTGGTGATCGGCGCCTCGCAGGCGAAGTTGCGACACACGAACAGGGCGGGCAGGCCTTGCACCGTCGACTTGCCCTCGAGCAAGGGCAAGCCGTCTGCGGCGACCCCATCGCCGTGGGCGACGATGCGCTGGGGCAAATAGATCTCGGCGACGGCCCGCCACAGCGCGTGGGTGCGTGGATCGTCGGATGCGCCCACGATGGCGAGCTCGACGGGCCCCTGCTCCAACAGGTCGACGACGGCGAGCGTGCTCACGAAAGCACGCGGGGCCCTGGGCAAGAGCAGGCCGAAGCTCTCCACGGCGCCCTTCGCAATTTCGCGCAGGTCGGGTCGGTCGAAGTGCAGCGATAGGCGCAGAGAGAGCTGTGCCGCGATGGCGTTGGCGTTCGGCAGCGCATCGTCTTGTGCCTCGCGTGAGCGCGCGATGAGCTGCTCGTGCGTGTGGGCGGTCTGAAAGAAGGCACCGCTTTCGCGATCGTGAAAGTCTGCGATCATGCGCTCGCACAACGCGAGCGCGTCACGCAGGAAGCGGGCGTCCGCGCCACACTCGTAGAGGTCGACGAGCGCATCCCCGAGGTAGGCGTAGTCTTCGAGGTAGGCATCGAGGT
>CAYNOM010000345.1:0-6883 GCA_964398415.1 uncultured Polyangiales bacterium
ATCGAAACCTGCGATAACGAGGCGCTGTCGCAGGGCGAGAAGGCTGCTTTGCGTCTCTTCAAGTGGAAGCGCAACGCCGAGCTTCCGCGGGTGCGACGTGTACTCGGGATCCTGCGCAGTTTTGCGCCCGAGAGTCTGCTCGACGTCGGGAGCGGGCGGGGCACGTTTCTTTGGCCGGTGCTCGATGAGCTGCCGTCTGTGCGGGTGACAGCCATCGACATGGATGCGCAGCGAGCTTTTGACCTCGCGCATGTCGCCGTCGGAGGTGTCGACCGGCTCGATGCGCACCGAATGGACGCATGTGCGCTTGCCTTCGCAGACGGATCGTTCGACGGCGTGACTGCACTTGAGGTGCTCGAGCACATGCCCGACCCGGCGCGGGCCGTCTCTGAATGCGTGCGCGTTTCCCGCCGTTTCGTGGTGCTCAGCGTGCCGTCCCGCGAGGACGACAACCCGGAGCATCTGCACCTGCTGACCGCCGTTGACCTTCGTGGCATGTTGGAGCGAGCGGGTGCTCGGCGGGTTCGCTTCGACGCAGTGCACAACCACCTGATTGCGATTGCGACGCGGTGATGGGTCATGGAACAGATCTTCAAATACCCGCGCACCCAGCACATCGAGGGCTCTCGGCTCCAACCGGGGGATCACGACCTCTCTGCCGTGCCCTTCCGTGAGATCGCCGGGCGAACCCTCGTGGTCGAGGAGAAGCTCGACGGCGCCAACGCGGCCATTTCGTTTGGGGCGAGGGGCGAGCTGCGCCTTCAGAGTCGGGGGCACTACCTCGTCGGGGGCCGCCGCGAGAAGCACTTCGAGCTACTCAAGAGCTGGGCGACGGTGCACAAACAGGCGCTCTTTGGCGTACTCGGTGCTCGCTACGTGATGTACGGCGAGTGGCTCTACGCGAAGCACACGGTCTTCTACGACGTGCTGCCGCACTATTTCATGGAGTTCGATGTGCTCGACACCGAGCGCCGTGAGTTCCTCTCGACGCCGCGCAGGCGGGAGCTCCTCTGCGGATTGCCCGTGTGCTCGGTGCCCGTGCTGAGCGAGGGCACGCTGGCGAGCCACGCTTCGCTGACGGACCTCTTGGAGCGCTCGCAGTACAAGACCCGTCGCTGGCAACAGACGCTCGCTGAGCAGGCCGAGAAGCATGGCGTCGAAGTCGATCGCGCGGTGCGCGAAACCGACGGGAGCGAGCTTGCGGAGGGGCTCTACATCAAGCACGAGGACAACGGCCGAGTCGAGGGGCGCTTCAAGTACGTGCGCGCGAGCTTTCTGACCAGCGTGCTCGACTCGGGCAGCCACTGGTTGAATCGGCCGATCATCCCCAACGTGCTCGCAGCCGGGATGGACATCTTCGCGGGAGTCGACCCATGAGCCCCCTCGAGCTTCTGTGCCCGGAGCCGCCCGATTTCGCGTTCGACTGGGATGCGCTCGACCGCGAGCACGACTTCGTGCGCGCGCTGCGAGGCTGCCCGCAGGATCCGATCTGGCATGCCGAAGGAGACGTGTGGGTCCACACTCGCATGGTCTGCGAGCGCCTGGTCGAGAATCACGCCTTTCGTGCGCTGCCGGCTGATCAGCGCGCCATCGCGTTTGCCGCTGCGCTGCTGCACGACGTGGCCAAGCCGCTGTGCACCCGCGAAGAAGATGGCCGCATCACGAGCCGAGGTCACTCAGGAAGCGGCGAGAACCTGGCGCGCCGCATCCTGTGGGCGCGTGGCGCGGATCTGCGCGCGAGAGAGGAGGTGGCGCGAATCATCGAGGTCCATCAGATCCCGTTCTTTGCGATCGACAAGCCGAACGCAGCGCGGATCGTCCACCGCGTGAGCCATCTGGCGCGCCCGCACCTCGTTGCGCTCGTGGCCGAAGCAGATGCACGCGGCCGCATCGCCCGCGATCAGCAGCGCCTGCTCGACAACGTCGACCTCTTCCGGGAGCTCGCTCGCGAACAGCAGTGCTACGACGGACCTCGAGCATTCGCCTCGGACCACGCACGCGTCACGTACTTTCGTGACGAGCGCGCTGCGGTGACGTACGAGCCGTTTGACGACACATGGGGGGAAGTGATCCTGCTCTCGGGATTGCCCGCCTCCGGTAAGGATACGTGGCTCCGGACGCACGCGCCGAACCTTGCCGTCGTCTCACTCGACGACTTGCGCACCGAGCTCGAAGTCGATCCGGAAGACGCGCAGGGCGCGGTGATCGCCACGGCCAAGGAGCGGGCGCGTGAATACTTGCGCCGTGAAGAGCCCTTCGCATGGAACGCCACCAACCTGAGTCGCAAGCAGCGAGCGCCACTGCTCGAGCTCTTTGCACGCTACCGTGCGAGAGTACGTATCGTCTATCTCGAGGCTGCGGCCGACGAGCAACGTGCGCGTAATCGCGCACGCGCAAAGCCAGTCCCTGCGGACGCCATCGAACGCATGCTCGAGCGCTGGCAGGTGCCTGATCCCCTCGAGGGGCACCAGGTCTGGTGGAACGGCGTGCGCATCGATACTTCGTCGACTCACGCTGACGGTGCAACGGAAAGCGCGTGAGCGGCTCGCAGGAGGGCGATGCGCAAGTGTCCATCACGCAGCTGGCTCGCGTGTGGCAGCAGGGCGCGGAGTGGTGTCCACACGAGGGGGCGTCGGCCCACCTGTTCGGCGCGCACGATCGCCGCGAATGGGTGCACCACCTCCGGCGTGGCTCCCGGGGTCGGGTGATACTTGCCTCCCAGCGGCACGACATCGTCCGTTTCGACGCCGTAGTCGTCTTGCAGGTGAGCGCGGACGAAGCGCTTCGCATCGGTCATCGAGCGCGTGCCAATGGGGAGCCGCCACGCGGGCGTGACGAAGAGATTGGAGTTGCCGCGGAAGCATTGGGCGGCCGGCAAGTCGTCGTCGTCGAGGCCCACGTACGCGACGCCGTCGTGGAGCCGAAGGACCGCGACAGACGCCGTCACCGCGGCGTGTCGGAGCGGCAGCACGTACTCGAGCTTCTGTGTGGCGATCACGCGTGCGGAGCTGTCTAGCTCTTCGAAGTCACGGCACACGAGCGACAGGTACGGGGCGTCGTTCGCGTCCACCCTTCGAAAGCCCCGACGGCTCGGATTCGCGAGCACGCCTTTCGCCTCTCGCACGTCGCGCGGAGGGCCCGCTTCGCGCAACGTGAGCTCCTCGCCGAGCCACGGCCCCCACGAGCGTCCGCGACGACGGAGCAACTCGTAGACGTTGAGCTCGAGGCGCGCATCGGACAATCCGCCGACCTGTGCCGCCCGCAGCAGCTGCTCCGCCTCGATGGCTTGGACACGACCCGACGTGCTGAACCCCGAGCGAGGACCGACATCGTGCTGAACGAACGTGGGCGTGATCTGGACAAACGTCGACTCGATGCGCTCCGCCACGCCACCCGGCGACGGGTAATAGTCTGACCCGCTCTCGAACTGGATCAGTTGCTCGGGCCCGAGGTGTGCGTAGTCCCGGAGCGCCTCTTCGATGGTCTGCCCGATTGGGCGATCGCGCTGGATGAAGGTGAGCGGCTCGACGACCCATGGACACGCGCGCGAGCCGTCGAGGGGACGTGCGCGGTCGGGCTCCGCGCACAGGAGCGGACGAGGATAGCTGGTGCGCGCGAGGACATACGACGTGCCGCGCTCCTCGAACCAGGGCACGACGTCGAGCGTCGTGTTGGGGCGACGCACCAGGTCACGTACTTCGCCCGTGCGAACGTCGCGATAGTGCTCCATGTGCAAGAACCCGAGCGGTGGGAGCGCATCGCCGGCACGGAAGTCGACCCCACTCGAGCTCGAGACGCGCTCGCCGACGATGAGGTAGTTGGTCGGTGGAGGCTCGTGTGCAGTGCCATCGAGCCCGAACAGGAAGAACTTGCCTTCGTAGCGGTGCTTGATGATCCACGGGTTGTACACGGGCGTCGACGAGAGCACGCGCAGACCGAGCTCGCGGAAGACCGACTCGAACTCGGCCTGTGTAAAGTAGGTGTACTCCTCCTTGACCTCGCTCTCCCAGTCGGCGCGGTAGTCCTTACGAAGCACGAACTCTGCGGCGAGCTTCGCGCGGGTGCGGTAGCGACGAAAGCTGTGCGCTACGGGCGGCTGCGTGACGTCGGCGCTCAGCACGAGGGGAAACCCTGGCGTACCCGACAGCGGGCGAAACTCGCGTGCAAAACGCTCGAACAAGCGGGCGGTGGAGCAACGCCGTGGGTCGTCCGACTTGTCGCCATCGTCCATGGGCAGGTCCAAGTGGACCTCGTGGTCACCCGGGTCGAGAAAGTCGCGCACGACCAAGACGCCGTGCTCGCGTAACTGTGCGGCCTGGGCTTCGAGCGCGCGACGCGCCGCCTGAGGGTCGTAGTCGCTGAACGAGGTGACATGGTGGAGCATCGAGGAGGCGAGAATCCCATCGAGCGCTTCGTGCTCGAACACGAGCGCCGCCGCATCACCCACGACGAACGAGAGGTTCGGAAGTTGGTATCGCGCCCTCGCAAGCGTAACCATCGTCTCCGACACGTCGACACCGACGACCTCGAGGCGCGGATAGAGCTGCGCGAGCGCGTGGCTCGCCGTCCCCGAGCCCGTGCCCATGTCGGCGACGCGTCCTTCGCACAGAAGGTGCGCGGCGGTCAAGGCCACCTTCTGACGCATCGATGCGTCCATGCCGGCCAAGTAGCGCGCGTAGTCGGTCGATGAGCCACGGTCTTGCTTCTCGTAGTCGCTCTGCATCGCGGCGGATCATCGCCTCGGGGGCAGCGCTTGAACAGCCGGGTTTGACATAGATGCGCGCAGCATATATGCTGCGTGTATCTAAGATGGCGCCGGGAAGTACGCCGGCCCGTAGAAAGCGAGGACACCGTGGCGGAGATCAGGCAGTTTGGCTTCGTTCGGCACCTGCGGTCGGAGACGACCTCCTTCGTGCTTCGGTACAAGAAGGGTCGCCTCATCCAGGGCGGGCGCGCGCTCGGCTTCTGGTTCATGCCGCTCTCGACGAGCATCGCCGAGGTGCCTGTCGACGATCAGGAGCTGTCCTTCGTCTTTCACGCGCGTACCGCGGACTTCCAGGATGTAGCGGTTCAAGGCGCCGTGGCCTACCGCGTTCGCGAGCCGGAGAAGCTCGCGGAGCGCGTCGACTTCTCGATCGACCTCCGGCAGGGACGCTGGCTCAAGCAGCCGCTCGAGTCGCTCTCACAGCTCGTGACGCAGCTTGCTCAGCAGCTGGCCGTGTCATGGGTCACAGAGCACGAGCTGCGTAGCGTGCTGACGTCGGGGCCTCTGCTGGCCGAGCGCATCGAGGAGGGACTCATGGGCGATGCGAGCCTGCGGGAGACTGGCCTCGACGTGACGACCGTGCGCATCGCCAAGGTGGCACCCACCCCCGAGCTCGAGCGCGCGCTCGAAGCGCCGATGCGCGAGCGTTTCCAGCAGGAGGCCGATGAGGCTGGGTTCGCCCGTCGTGCGCTTGCCGTGGAGAACGAGCGCGCCATCCAGGAGAACGAGCTTCAGAATCAGATCGAGCTCGCGAAACGAGAAGAGCAGCTCATCCGCCAGCGAGGTGTCAACGAGCAGCGCCGCGTCGAGGACGAAGCGGAGACCGCGCGCATCGAAGCGGAGGGACGGCTCAAGAGACTCGCGCGCGAGACCGAGTCCAAGGCAGAGCTCGTGCGCATCGAGAGCCAGTCCGAATCGGAGCGCGACGCACTTCGCGCACGCACCGAGGCGGAAGCCACGCGGGTTATCGAAGTGGTGCGGGTGGAGGCCGAAGCGGCCCGCATGGCGGTCTACCGAGAGCTTCCACAGCACGTGCTGCTCGGGCTGGCTGCGCAGGAGCTTGCGGGCAAGCTCCAGAAGATCGAGCACGTCCGAATCGAGCCCGACACGCTGAAGAACCTCCTTGCGGGCTTGTCTCGAACACTCCCTGTGGAGACGAGGCCATGAGCACCACCGCCCCGCGCGTCGTGGTTGTCGCTCGGGCGACCGAGTACGAGGAGCTCTTGCGACGTCACGGCACGCGGGCGCAGGCGGAGTTCTTCTTGAAGTCACGCGGACAGTCGCTCGCGTCGATCGACGACCGGCACACAAAGCAGCAAGAGGCGATGCGCCTCGTGCTCGCCGGCATTCCCAGCACTTGGCGGAGATCGCGCGTGGACCGCCGGGATCTGTCGCGCTTCGTGTTCGAGCCTGAAGACGTGCTCGTTGCCGTCGGACAGGATGGCCTCGTGGCCAACATGGCCAAGTACCTCTCTGGGCAGCGTGTCGTCGGCGTGAATCCCGACCCGGTCACCTACGACGGTGTGCTCGTACGCCATCGTGGAGTGGACGCGCGCGAGCTACTCGTCGCTACACAATCGGGCAAGATCAAGCTCGAGGAGCGCACGATGGTTCAGCTCTCGCTCGACGATGGGCAGCGCTTGCTCGCGCTCAACGAGCTCTTCCTCGGACACCGCTCGCACCAGTCTGCGCGCTATCGCATTCGTGCGCGCGGGGTGGAGGAGCGACAGTCGTCCTCGGGCACCATTGTGGCCACGGGCACCGGCGCTACTGGTTGGGCAAAGTCCATCGAGCGCGAGCGTCGCGACCCGCCACCGTTGCCCGCGCCATGCGAGCGACGCCTCGCGTTCTTCGTGCGAGAGGCCTTCCCTAGTGTGAGTACGAGCACGACCGTGACCCACGGCGTGCTCGCGGAAGAGGAGCGGCTCGAGATCGTGTCGGAGATGAACGAGGCGGGGGTCATCTTCGGGGACGGCATCGAACAGGATCGCATCGACTTCGCGTGGGGGATGCGCGCAACGGTGTCGATCGCGAAGGAGCGCCTCGCACTCGTGATCTGAAGGTGGCGCCCTCACACCGCAGACCGCTTCGAGAACCGGTACATCTCCGCCGGTCGGT
>CAYNOM010000346.1:0-6863 GCA_964398415.1 uncultured Polyangiales bacterium
TCGCGCCCTCGAGAAAGCGCATCACCTCGGGGCCGAAGGTGGCGTAGACCGCGCCCTTGCTGACTCAGCTCGGGTGCCGACTCGTCGGTCGGCCCCCCCCACCCAGCTACGCGAGCCGCTTGAGCATCTTCTGCAGACCGAAACGCGACACACCCAGAAGCTCCGCGGCGCGCGTTTGATTGCCCCCGGCCTCGTCGAGCGCGCGCGCCACGAGGCTGCGCTGAAGCGCCGCGACGTTCTCGTGCAGATCGAGCCCGCGCGGTGGCTCGACGCCCTCGGGCTCGCTGAGATGCTCGGTGTCGATCACGTCAGCGGCTAGGGCGAGAGCCCGTCGCACCTCGCTCTCGAGCTGACGCACGTTGCCCGGATAGGGCCGACGCATGAGCGCCGAAAGCGCCCGTGGGGTGACGCGCACGCCGCGTCCACGCGCGTGCTTTTCCACGAACCAGCTCACGAGCTGCGGGATGTCCTCGCGCCGCTCACGCAACGCAGGCAACTCAAGCTCGACGACCGCGACACGGTAGAGCAGATCTTCGCGAAAGCTCCCGCTCTGCACGCGCTCGCGGAGGTCGCGGTGGGTGGCGCAGAGCAGACGCACGTCCACGCGCCGCGTGTGATCGCTGCCCACGGGCCTGAGCTCGCCGTCTTGCAACACGCGCAAGAGCTTGGCCTGCATCGCCGGGCTCATCTCGCCGATCTCGTCGAGAAACAGCGTGCCCCCGTGGGCCGCCGCCAACAGCCCCTCGCGCGCGCGATCGGCGCCGGTGAACGCACCCCGCACGTGCCCGAACAGCGCGCTCTCGAGCAGCGCATCGGGCAATGCCGCGCAGCTCTCGGCCACGAAGGGACGCTCTGCGCGTGGGCTGTGCGTGTGAATCAGGCGCGCGAGCAGCTCCTTGCCGGTGCCACTTTCACCGCGGATCAGCACCGGCACGTCCGATTCGGCCACGCGGCGCGCGGCCCCCAGCACGCGCTGCAACGCGACGCTGTCGCCGACGAGCTCCACATGTGGCGCATCGACGGACGACAGGGCGAGCCGCTGCTCGAGCGCACGCACCCGCTGCGTGGCACGCCGCGCAGCGCGGCGCTGGGCACGCGCTGCGTCGAGGGCACGCGCCGCCGCCGCCGTGAGCTCGGCAAGATCGGACAGCAGCGTACGCTCGAGCTCACCGAACGCATGGGGCCGCAGCCTGTCGTCCACGTACAAGGCCGCGCGCACTCCGAAGCCGCGCAGCGGCACCGAGACGACGGACCGCACGTGGAGCGCGTGGACGCTCTGGGCCGCATCGAGGCGCGCGTCGTGCTGGGCATCGACCGACACGAGGGGCTGCATGTTGCTCCACACGCGCTCTACGATCGAGCGGGAGAACCCGCCGGAGAGCTCCTCGTTGCGACCGAGGGTCGCGCTCGACAACACGAACAGCTCCCCCTGCTCGTCCTGCACGATCAAGAGTGCGCGCTCGGCCTGCACGAGCTCGAGCGCAAGCTCCGCGGCGACCCTGCCGAGCCGCTTCGGGCTCGTGGCCGAGAACAGGCGACGCGACGCGCGCACCAGGCGACGAAAGCCGAGCTCTGCGTCGTGGGAGGCGCGATCCTGAGGCGGCAGTGCCTGCGCGAGCACCCGCGCGTAGGCCGGCACGGCGCGCATGCGTCCACGTAGCTCGCTCGACAGGCCGGACATGGCGCGTTCGAGGACGTGTCGACAGCTCGCCGCGCGCGCGTCTGCAAGCCCATGCAAGCCGAGTGTGCGCGCCGTGTCCATGCCGAGGAGCCACAACCGTACTTCCAGCTCGAACGTGTGCGCGCTGGGCCGAAGGGCGAGCAACGTCGACACCTCGGCCTCCGCACCTCGCGCATCGGACGCCGCGAGGCGAAGGCGACCGCGCGCGAGCCCGAGCTCGCTTTCGAGCCGCGCATCGCCGGCGACGAGCGCCCCCGCTGCCTCCTCGACCCACCGCGCAGCTTCGTCGAGGCGACCCGCGAGCAGACACGCGAGCGCTGCGCGGGCCGCGAGCAGACAGCGCACAGGAGACGTCGCAGGCACTTCCGCGAGCGCTCGCGCGAGCCCGTCGGCCGCGACATCGACGGCGCCGCGGTGCAGCTCGAGCTCTGCCTCGAGCACCGCGATCGACGCCCGCGCCTGCCCATCGGGCACCTGCTGGGATAGCGCTCGGGCCTCGTCGAGAGTCGATTCGGCCGAGAGCACGTCGCCCACGAGTAAGGTCGCATTCGCGAGGTTGTAGAGGGCTCGCAGCGCATCGGCCTCGCGACCGAGGCGCGTCACGCGGTAGACGCCGGCACGCAGGGTGTCGAGCGCTTCACCGAGCTCGCCCAGGTCGAGCTGCACGAGGCCCAGGTTGAGCAGCGCCGTGGCTGCCTCGTGCTCCTCGCATGCGGCAGCCGCCGTGTCGCGCGCCTCGCTGAGCAGCGTGCGGGCGCTCGCCCCCTCGCCGCGACGCACCGCCGCCTGCGCGGCGAGCAGCAACGCGCGCGCGATAGGTCGCGCCTCCCCCAGCCCGCGTGCCGCAGTCACGAGCTCGTGGATGTGGCCCGCGTCATCGTGACCTTCAGCCCACGCCACGAGCACCTCGACCTCGAGCTGCGCCACACGCGCGAGCGCGTCGTCGGCGCGCATGGCGAGCGCTGCGCACGCCTGATCGACCTGCCCCAGATCGAAGTGGGCACGGGCCGCGAACGCACGCGCGCGCGAAGCAAAGGGCTCGCGGTCGAGCGAGGTGAGCGGCGCACAGACCTCGAGCGCACGCTGCGGCCGCCCCAGAAGCCGCAGGAGCTCTGCGCAGCGCAGCCGCGCCTCAGGGCTCTCCTGGCCTTCGAGGCGCGTCAGGGCGTCCGCATAGCGGCCCAGGGCGCGCTCCGCGTCCGAGAGCGACAGACGTAGGCGCTCGTCCTCCACGTGCTCGAGCATCTCGAGCAGGAGCTCGCGTGCCGCATGGGGCTCAGCACGTGCCCGGTGCTGATGAGCGAGCGTAAGCGCCTCGTCGATCGCGCGTGCGGTGGCTCCACGCAAGAGCGAGAAGAACGGCACGGCGGCCCGGGGCGTCGCGAGCCCTTCGAGCCGCGCGCGCGTGGCTTGTGGCTCTGACAGGGCCCGCGTACGCAGCGGACGCGCGGCCGCTGAGGCGAGCTGCAAAACCCCGCCCTCGGTGTCCTGCAGCACGCCGTGGATGCGCAGCTCGGCCAGAGCCTCGGCCGCGCGCGGCGCCGCTCCGAGAAGATCGTGGGCGGCCTTGGCCTCGAGCTGTCCGGGGAGAAAGGCCAGTGCGAGCGCGAGCCGCTCCGCATCCTCAGACCACACCCGCCGATCGCGGGACGGCGCGACGAGACCCCGGTAGCCGTCGGGCTCGGTGAGATCCCGACCTTCACCGAAAGCCTGGGCGAGTAGCGCCGCGAGGCGCCCCGAGAGGCCGAGGCTCGCGTCCCTTGCGGCAACCAGCACCGCCGAGGACGGCCCGCTGCGAAGCCCCAACGACAGCAGCTCTTCGAGCTCGCCTTGGGACAGCGGGCCGAGGGTCACGCTCGCCAAGCTCGGATCGAGCTGATCCACGTCGCACTCGAGCACCACGTGCAGCTCGCGTCGCGTGCGCCGAAACGACGAGAGCAGGCGTCGCGCGAGTGCCACGTCGTCTGCCTCGGCCGCGGGCACGTGCGCGATCACCGAAGCGGCGCTGATGGCGTCGACAGCGGAGAGCTGCGTGACGAAGGTTGGCACCACCCTCCCCGCCTCGGCGCGCGCCTGCTGCACGAGACGCACCGCCTCGCGCGAAAGCCGCGTGCGTCCACTGCCGCTCGGCCCCGTCACCTGCACGAGCCCTTCGTGATCCAGGGCCGCGGTGAGCTGCGCCAGGGCATCCGCGTGACCGACGAAGGGCAGACAAGAAGCGCGAGCCGCGTGCTCGGTGACACTCACCTCGCGGCGCTCGCCCCCGACGCTGAGCTTTGCCGTCGGCTCTCGCAGGCGCGCGCGCCGCGCCACGGCCCCAAGCTGCTCGAGCACACGCGTTGCGTCCGCGGGTCTGAGCTTCGGGTCGTCAACCAGCATGGCTTCGATCAACGCGCTCAGCCCGAAGCCCTGCGCCCCCCGAGGCAAACGCGCGAGATCTCGCGGCCGCGAGAACGGCGCGTCGCTCCCCGTCGAAACCGGCTCCTCGCCCTCCGCAAGCCAGAGATCGAACAACGTGGCTCCCAGCGCAAACACGTCCTGCGCCGGCGAGCAGACGCCCACCCAGGCCTCGGGGGAAAGATAACTTGGAGTACCATCGAGCGTCGTGTAGAGCCCCGGTGCACGCGACAGGCCGAGATCGATCAACGTCACCTGTTGTGCGCCCGCCGTGCACAACAGGTTCGAGGGCTTCACGTCGCCGTGAACGAGCCCCGCCTCGTGCAGCGCACACAGGCCGCGCGACGCCTGCAAAGCCAGTCGAACGAGCGCCTCGACGCGCTGCGCGGACGACGGCGCGAGCGCCTCGAAGGCGTGCATCGCAGGCTCGCCGGGCGCGAGATCCTCGACCAACACCCACGCCCCCTCCACGATGCCAAACGGTGCGTGGACCTTCTCATCCACCCGCATTAGCTCGTGCACGCAGGCGAGGTGCGGCGAGCGCAGCTCAGACAACCGCGACAGCTCCCAGGCCGCCCGTGCCCCCTCGGCCCGCGGCAGCACCTTGAGCGCGCGATCCGCCTCGCCCGCGGCGCGATCGACGACGTGGATCACGCGCGCGCTCGCGCCCTGACCGAGCTCGCGCACGTACGCATAGCGCCCGAAGAGTGCCACCATGGTTGGCTAATAGGTTCGCTGACGCGAGCGCGCCCCGCAAGCCTCCGCCAACGTGGTTGGCAGCGCGCGCTGGGTCAGGTGTAGAGGAGAAACGCTTGGCGACGCTCGCGGAAGGCCTCGGCCTGCGCTTGATCCCAAGCGAGTAGCTCGTCGAGGGAGCCCCTGCTCTCCACGACCTGCCGATACTCCGGCCCCCCCGTGAGCAGGTCGATGGCGGGCCTGTCGCTCACGTACTCGTAGGTCTCGGTGCGAAAGCGAAAGCCCCCCTCGGACAGCCACGCAGCCTCAGCGACGAGCCTCAGATAGAGCCCGTACGAGCGCAGCGCCCTCGCATCGGTGACGTGAACCTGCACGCCGCCACAGCGCGTACGCGCGTGCTTGTGAAAGGTGGGCTCGAACGAGAGCGGGCGCAGCGCGACGCCGTTGGCGCTCACCCGCGACGCGAGACGCGCGCCGTCGACGAAGGGCGCCCCCCAGATCTCGAAGGGGCGCGTGGTGCCCCGCCCCTCCGACAGGTTCGTGCCTTCGATGAGGCACCCGCCGGGGTACACGAGCGCCGTGTCGAAGGTGGGCATGTTGGGCGAGGGCAAGACCCAGGGCAGCCCCGTCTCGGGAAACAGCATGCTGCGGCGAAAGCCGGCGAGCGGCACCACATCGAGCAGCGCGCGATCGAAGCCCTCGAGCTCGAGCACCATGCGACAGATCTCCGCGAGCGTCATGCCATGGCGCACGGGCACGTCGTAGAGCCCGACGAACGAGCGATAGCCCTCGCGCTGCGGCGCTCCCTCGAGCACCTCTCCGCCCAGGGGATTAGGCCTGTCGAGCACCACACAGCGCACGCCCGCCTTCGCGCACGCGCGCAGCATCAGCGCCGCGCTCCACACGAAGGTGTAGTAGCGGCTGCCCACGTCCTGAAGATCGATCACCACGGCGTCGAGGCCGCTCAGCCACTCGGCGCGCGGCGACAGATCCTCGAAGGTGGAGCCGTAGAGCGAGTACACCGGGATGCCCGCGAAGCTCTCCCCGGCGACCCCGATCATGTCTTGAGCCTCGCCGTTGTAGCCGTGCTCGGGCCCGAACAACGCGCACAGCCGAGCACCGGCCCGAGTCAGAATCTCTTCGGCGTGGCGTAGCTCGGCGTCGACGCTCGCGGGATGCGAAAGCAGCCCCACGCGCGCACCACGCACGAGAGACACCGCAGCCTCGTCGCCACGGGCGAGTCGGTCGAGCCCGCTCGCGACGCGCATCTCAGCCTTCCTTGGCGAGGCGCAGCACGGAGGAGTTGTTGCCGCCCTCTGCGGCCAGCATGTAGAGCACGGCCATGCGCACCGCGACGCCCGCCTCCACCTGATCGAGCACCAGGCTCCGTTCACCATCGGCGATCGACGGGTCGATCTCGACGCCCCGGTTCATCGGGCCCGGGTGCATAACGATCGCGTCGGGCGCGGCCAAAGCCAGGCGCTTGGGATTGAGCCCGAAGGTACGGCTGTACTCGCGCATGCTCGGCACGAGCGCCGAGCCCTCGAGGCGCTCCTTCTGGATGCGCAACATCATCACGACATCGACGCCCTCGAGCGCGGGCTCGATGCGCTCGAAGACCTTCACCCCGTACTGCTCCGCGAACGGCGGCAGCAGCGTACGCGGCCCCGCGAAGCGCACCTCGTTGCCGAACATCGTCAGCAGCAGCGCGTTGGAGCGCGCGACGCGCGAATGGGCGATGTCCCCGCAGATCGCGATCTTGAGCCCCTCGAGCTTGCCGAGCTTTCTGCGGATGGTGAAGGCGTCGAGCAGGGCCTGCGTCGGATGCTCGTGTAGCCCATCGCCGGCGTTGACGATGGCGCAGCGCACCTTCGACGCGACGTAGTGGGGCGCACCCGAGGCCCCGTGGCGAATCACCACCACGTCTGGCTGCATGGCCTCGAGCGTGCGCACCGTGTCGAGCAACGTCTCGCCCTTGGTGGTGCTCGAGGAAGACGCGGTCATGTTCACCACGTCGGCCGACAGACGCTTGCCCGCGAGCTCGAACGAGGTGCGCGTGCGCGTGGAAGCCTCGTAGAAGAGGTTGAGG
>CAYNOM010000347.1:0-6855 GCA_964398415.1 uncultured Polyangiales bacterium
GAGCCGTGAAAGCCCCAGCCCCGGCGGACAGCCCGGCCGCCAAGGCCGCCGCCATGGCTGCCTCGGCAGCCGTCGCCCTGTCGGGTGGGCGCGTGCAGGCGCAAACCGCAAACGCTCAGGCCAAGCCCGGACAGCCTCTCGGGGGCGCTGCGCCCACTCCCGTGCAGCACCAATCTGCCCTGGAGAAGGTGAAGAGCTTCAACGAGCTCGTGGAGAAGGTGCAAGACGCCGCGGAGCTGCTCGACTTCGGCGCTGCACCGAGCGTCTCGCGCACGGCGGACAAGCTTGGCGGGCAGGCATCGAAGTCGGCAGGCAACGCTGCGCAATCGGCGACCCACGATCCCTTCGCCGACATCGACGAGGCTTCGTTCGGTGCCACGCCACGCTCCACGGCAGCCGGCGCGACGAGCAGCCCTGCGGGCGATTACTCGCTCTCGTCGAAGTACGCGGGCTTCGCAGACAGCGCGCCCGTGGTGAAGAAGGGCGTGTCTGACGACGACATCCTCGGCGCTTTCCAGGCTCCCGTCGACATCGACAAGGCGTTCTCTTCCGCTGGCGGCGGGCCCGGCTCGGGCAAGAGCCAGCCCGCGCAGAGTCGAGGTCACGAGTCGCGGGACGGCGGCTATCGACCGCAGCAGCCAGCGCGCGCGCCGTCGGTGTCCACCGAGGACGTGCTGGGCGATCCGCCCGCACCGGTCTCGAAGACGGCGATGCTCAAAGCCATGGCCGTGAAAGCCATCGCGGCCGCCGCCGTGGTGGGTTCGGTGGCGGCCGGCGGCGTCGCTCTGATGGGCACTTCCGCGGCGAAGGGTGCCTCCGCCCATGCGGCCAAGGCCCAAGCCTCGGTGACGGCCAAGTCGTACATGGCTGCGCGCGCCGCCGGCATGAAGAACGCCATGCCGCCGCCTCTGCACCCCGTGCTTCAGATCGCACCGAAGTCACTGCACGGCGCGTTCACGCGCATCCTGCGCCAGCGCGTGGCCGGCACCTACAAAGTGCAGGTCGAGTTCGACGACGGCGGCATGCCCGCAGATGTCGAGTGCATGCTGATGCGCAGAGACAGCAAGTACGACCAGAAGCGCATGGACATGATGCTCAAGACCGGCGTCCCCGTGGAGGTCCCCGACGAGGTGAAGACGCAGTTCGCCGAGCACGTGGAGGCCATTCGCGCCGCGGAGAACGACCCCAAGCTCGCCCTCGATCCTTTGTGCATGAGCGTGTCAGAGCACGAGAAGCAGACCCTGGCCGCGCTCGAGAAGGGCGACGGGGCCCTCATCGCAGGCAGCGAAAGCGAGGCGCGCACCGACGTCGACAAGGGTGCGGCGAGCAAAGACGAGCGCAGCGTCAACAGCGGCGACAAGGGCGAGGGCAACGTCGCGGGCAACACCGGCGGCGCGAAGAAAGGCGACGGCAGCCAGACGGGCGTGGCGGCCGAGGTGCCGAGCGAGCTCGAGAAGGAATTCTGAGGCGCGCCACTTTGCGCGTGGGCGGGCTAAGAGCTGTGTGCGTCACGCCTTCGACGCAGCCATTGGCCCACGAGCACGATGAGCGACAGGGGTCCGGCCCAATCGCCCACGTACGAATAGAGCGTGCGCCCCGTCAGCATGGGGATCTCTGCGTGCAGGTTCTCGCGCGTGAAGGTGCCGCTTTGGGTCACAACCCGCCCCACCGGGTCGATCACCGCACTCACGCCGCTGTTCGTGGCGCGCACCAAGCTGCGGTGGTGCTCGACGCTGCGAAACTTGGCGAGCGCGAGATGCTCCCAGGGCTCGTGCGTGTCGCCAAACCAGGCGTCGTTCGTCAGGTTGATGAGGACGTGGGGCTCGCCTTCGGCCATCACCTTACGCACGAAGGCGGGCAGGATGTCCTCGTAGCAGATCAAGGCTCCGATGCGATGGCGTCCGAGGCTCAGGGAGCGCACGTGGTTTCCGCGCGCGAAGTGACTCGTGTTTGGGGAGAGCTCGTAGAGCTTCGGAAACGTGTCGCCGAGCGGAATGTACTCGCCGAACGCGAGCAGGTAAGTCTTGTCGTAGGTGTCGAGCACGCGGCCCTCGGCGTCGACCAGAAACGCCGTGTTGTGGGGCCGCAAGACGCCGTCGACGCGGCGACGTGACAGGCCTCCGAACAGGAGCGGCGTGTGAATCGAGCGACCCGTGACGAGCTCGCGCACGTTCTCGGTGCGCTCGGGCAGATACCAACCGTAGGCCGACTCCGGCCACACCAACAGATCGAGCTCGTGCTTTTGCTGAAGCTCCTCGCTCTGCTCGATGTGACGGCGCAGGCCTTCGATGGGATCGGCGCGCTTCTGGAAAATGCCCATGTTGGTCTGCACGACGCCGAGCGCGAGCTTGTCGGCCGCGGCAGCGCGTTCGTCCACCTCGTGGATGCGATAGGCGCCGTAGCCGAGGTTGAACAGCCACAGTGCCGCCGCGATCGACACGTCGCGTAGGTCGACGCGATGACGCTGCATCGACAGAGACAGCGTGTACAAGCCCGCATTCGCCGCCGTGAGCAGCGCGGTGCTGAGAAGCGGCCCGCCGAGATCTGCCGTCTGAATCGCATAGGGCAGGGTGTGCAGGCTGTTGCCGAAGTAGTGCGTGAACAGCATCGGATACAGCCACTCGGCAAGGCACATGGCGAGCGTCGCCGCGATCACGTTGCCGAAGCCGAGCTTTCGCGCGCGGTGATACAGAAAGGCGAACAGCGCGAGCACGAGGCCCTGATAGGCCCACACCACGGCCGCAAAGAGCACGCACAGGACGAGCGGAAAGCCCGAAAAATCTTGCAGCATGCCGACGAGCCAGTAGTAGCCGCCCGCGTTGGTCACGAGGCCGAACACGAGGCCTGCCCCGAAGAGCTGTCGGTTCGTGACGGGCTTGGCTTCGTGCATGGGATCTGTGGCCCACAACATCGGCAAGAGCGCGACGAAGGCGAGGGGCCACAGATCGAAGCCGGCAAAGCCGAGAAAGTACAGCGTCCCGGAGGCCGCCGCGAGCGCGTAGCGAAGCATTCGACCCAGCCTAGCAGCCCGCTCGACAATGGCCCTCGCCCACGCGCTCCGGGCTCAATCTTCGCCCAAAACCTTCTGCGCGGCGCGCAGCACGTCGACGTAGCTGACGATGCCTACGAGCTCGTCGCGCTCGCTGTCGACCACCGGAATCGCGCCCACCTTCTCCTCGAGCATCAACTCGATGACCTCGCTCAGGTCGGTCTCGGGATCGATGGTGACCACGTCCGAGCTCATGATCTCGGAAAGGGGCTGCTTGAGGCGGGCGCGGGCGCGCTCGAAATGTTCGACGTCGATGATGCGCGAGAGATGAAACCGACGCAGATCGCGCTCGCTCACGATGCCGGCCAGGGCCCCGGTGTCGTCGACGACGGGTACGTGACGGATGTCGTTCTCGCTCATCACCGCTAGCGCCTGGGCGAGCGTGCTCGTCTGGGGAACGGTAAGGACCTCGCGTGTCATCACGTCGCGGGCGATCATGGCTGCCTCCAAAGCAAACATCCCCAAAAGGCAGGGCGTGTGCAAGGAACAGGTAAGCACATGGGACGGGAGCGAACGAGCCTTGACGCACGCCGCTGAAGCCCCCAGCATCCGCGCCATGTCCGCAGCGATTCCGACCATCGAGCTGCTCGGTATGAACGTGGCATCGATCGACACCTCGCAGTTGTTCGACCACATGTTCGCCGCGCTTCAGCAAGGTAGGGGCGGCTGGCTGATCACGGCAAACCTCGACTTTCTGCGCCGCCACGTCAAAGACCCCGGCGCGCGGCGCGTGTACGAAGGCGCTGACCTGCGCGTGGCCGACGGCATGCCGTTGATCTGGGCAAGCCGCGTGCGAGGGACCCCGCTGCCCGAGCGCGTGGCCGGCTCCTCGATGGTGCGCCCCCTGTGTGAGCGCGCCGCCCGCGAGGGCCGCAGCGTGTATCTGCTAGGGGGCGACCCGGACGCGAACGCCGCCGCAGCCGAAAAGCTGCTCGCGGAGATCCCAGGGCTCTCGATCGTCGGGCGCAGTGCCCCCATGGTGAGCCTCGAGCCCACGGCAGAGCAGCTCGCACCGATCGCCGCTGAGCTCTGCGCAGCACGGCCCGACTTCGTCCTCGTCGCCTTCGGCTCGCCCAAGCAGGAAAACGTCATCGCCGCCCTGCGCCACGAGCTGCCCGGCAGCTGGTGGATCGGGGTCGGCATCAGCTTGAGCTTTCTGGCCGGCCATGTGAAGCGCGCGCCGCTGCTCGTGCAGCGACTCGGCCTCGAGTGGGTGCATCGGCTAGTCCAGGAACCCCGCCGCTTGTTCCGCCGCTATGTGATCGAGGACATTCCCTTCGCCCTCGAGCTGTTCGGGCGCGTCGCCGCAGAGCGCATGGGCCACGGCGCACAACAGCGCCAACGCGACTGACCACCGCCCCACGCCCCGCAGGGCACGAAATTGACGCGACTTGACACACCGCGTCATTGGGGTCAGGGTTTGAGCGTGTCCTCCCCTTTCCCCCGCGGGCACTCGCTCTGCACCCGCAGGTTTGCCCACTTCATGTCGTGGGTGAGCCTTTCCTGCGGCTGCACGCTCGAGGTCGGCCGAGCGAGCCCCGTCCACGACCCGCGCACCCACGACCGGCGCGCTCTGAGCGCCGAGTCGAGCGCGGACGTCGACGCCCTCGCAGCGCCTCCGGAATGGCCCGAGGCGGTCGTTTGGTCGGAGCAGGGCGGAGCCGCCGACGGAGTCCTGGCCCTCGACGCGACGGACGACTCAGAGCGCGATCTCGTGCTCCTCGGCCGCGGGTCCGAGGTGGGCAGGCTTTCGCGCGGCCTGGGTCAGGGTCGCTTCGACGCCGCCACGCCCCTACGCGACGATCGCCTGGGAGCCGTTCGGCACAGCACCATGCGGATCGACGCCAATGGCGACGGCCGCGACGACCTCGTTTACGCGTCGAGTCTCACCGACAACCACGAGCCCCGACGGGCGCGGCTCACGACCTTGCTCAACCAGGGCGATGGCACCTTCATACCACGCGTGTCTGAGTTGCCCGGCTACGCGGGCCCCACGGCCGCAGCCGATCTCGACGGCGATGGGCAGGCCGAGCTGATCGTGGCCTACGGGCGGAGCAACCAAGAGCCCTCCGCACGCACGTACCTCGATGTGCTCGAGGGCGACGGCAGCGGCGGCTTCGTCGAAGGCCGCTTTCACGTCAGGATCGACGGGGTCGGGCCTACCCAGTTGCTCGCGACCCGGCTGCGCAGCGCGGAGCGGCACGAGCTCGTGGTGCTAGGCCCCGGCGACGACGGCACCAGCCGGCTCTGGGTCTTGCCCATCTCGGACGTGGGGCTTCCAGACGAAGGGGACGCGGTCGCGGTCCCGACCCCCGGCTTCGCTCCCGAGCGCATCCTGAGCGCCGACCTCGACGCCGACGGCCGCGAGGAGCTCGTGCTGGCCAGCGAACAGGGGCAACGGCTCATGCTCATCTCGTTCACGCTGCTCGAGACGAGCACGCTCGTACCCATCGTGCGCGAGGTCTCGCTCGCCGCAGAGAGCTACGCGCTCACTGCGCAGCTCGACGTGGCCGACTTCGACGACGATGGCTATCTCGACCTGGCCCTGCCTGGAAGCGACACGCGTAGCGAGGGCGGCTTTGCCCTCGGCCCCTGCGTGGTCATCGCCTACGGCGATGCCGAGCTGTCGTTCGCGCGGCGTCGCGTGCTGCAGGTCGCAGCCTCCGCACACGAGTTCGGCGCCCACGTGGTCGCATCCGATCTCGACGAGAGCGCGCGGCCCGACATCCTGCTGCTCACCCACGGATCGTCTGGGCAGCCGTCACGCAGCGCCGTGCTGTTCGATCCTGGGTGAGCGGGTTCACTCCGCGGGCAGCTCAGCCACCGCTTCGTCGGCCGGATAGCGCGCGCGCTGACCGCCCTTGAGCTTGATGATGCCGAGCGCAGCGAGAATGCGCACCACGATGTAGGTTGGGTCGACCTCCCACTTGCGCGCGGCGAAGTCGGGGCTCATCGCGAACTTGTGGTGGTTGTTTTGGAACAGCTCACCCGCGGTGAGAAAGTCGAAGAACAGCGTGTTGCGTGAAGCATCGCCGTTGTCGAAGTTTTGATAGCCGTACTTGTGGCCGCACCAGTTGACGATGGCGCCGTGCACCGGGCCCATCAGCAGCGTGACCGGAAACAGCGCCCACCACAGAAGCGACGGCGCAAAGGCGAAGTAGACGAGCGCGTAAAGGCCGATCCACAGGATGCGCGCAGGCCAGAACTGCGCGAGGCGATCGATGAGCCGCCACTCGGGCACGTTGCCTTCGAAGCGCGCCTCGGGATCGCGACGCTTGTAGGCGAAGGCGTCGTACTCACCCTTGGTCTTCCACATCATCGACATGACGTTGGTCGCAAACAGCGGCGAGTGCGGGTCCTTCTCGGTGTCACTGTAGGCGTGGTGCATGCGATGCAAGATCGCGTAGCCGCGCGGGTCGAGAAAGCCGGGGCCCTGGGCGACGTAGGTGAGCAAGTAGAAGAAGCGCTCCCAGCCCTTCGCCATTGTGAACTGCTTGTGCGCACCGTAGCGGTGCAGGAAGAACGACTGACAGAACACCGAGAGCTGCCAGTGAAGAATGAAGAACACCGCAAATGCCATGCATCGCTCCTGCGCGTAATCCGGTCGGATACTCGTACTAGAACCGGCAGACCCGCGCTGTCACGGAATAGTCATACCTAAGCCCAATAGGCGGTCATGTTCGATACCAGTGCGGCGAGCTCCCACCTTGCGCCGGGGGACACAGGGTGCACCTTGACTGAGTCTTGGTTCAGGTCGCTCCCTCGCCGCTGTCGCTCCGCCTCGTCCCGTGTCTGACGGCGCTCGC
>CAYNOM010000348.1:0-6842 GCA_964398415.1 uncultured Polyangiales bacterium
GGTCTCGCTCACCTCCCGCGCATCGAGCCACAGCTGCCCGTCGGGAGTGAGACTGAGTACGAGGCCTACTGCGCTCGCCCCCTGCTCTCCCACGGCGCTGTGGGCGCGAGGCAGGTCGAGATCGCGACCGCGGCCGAGTAGCGGAGTGACGATCATGAAGATGATCAAGAGGACGAGCACGACGTCGACCAGCGGCGTGACGTTGATCTCCGCCTTGAATCCGCCTCGATGGCCGGTGCCGAACGCCATCTCAAGCCTCGCCCTGCGCCGGGCTCACGGGACGTGTGCGGAAGGTGAGGCTCGGCTCCGCGTTCACAGCCTTCTTACGCAGCTCGTGTGCCATCAGATCGAGCAGCTCGTTGCTGGCCTCGGAGATGTCGACCCCGCGGGCGTCGACCCACGCCGCCATGGCGTTGTAGGCAACCACCGCCGGTATCGCCACCAAGAGTCCGAGGGCGGTGGTCGTCAAGGCCTCTGCGATGCCCGCCGAGATGGTCGTAAGCCCGCTGGATCCCGAGATCGCCATCGAGCTGAACGCATTGACGATGCCGACCACGGTACCGAGCAGGCCGACGAAAGGCGCCGTAGACGCGACCGTCGACAGCACTGCGATGCCTCGCTTCATCGCGTGCAACTCACGCTCGCCCTGACGCTCGAGCGCTCGCGCCACCGAGTCGAACGTGATGTCAGGGTCGGATGTGGATGCGTTACCGTACACGCGCAGCGCCGCCTGCAGCACGCGTCCGAGGTGTCCAACGCCTTCGTCAGCCTGGCTGGCAAGCGCCTTGTCGAGTTGACCGGCCGCGAGCACGCTCGACATGTACTGGGCGAAGGCGATCGATTGACGATTTTCTCGCGACAAGACCCACACCCGCTCGAGCACGACAATCACGCACGAGACGGACATCAACAACATGGTGAAGACAACCAGGCGCGCAGGTACGCCCATGTGTCCCCAGAGCTCTGCCAGGGTGAACTGCATCGAACTTCGGCTCCTCGCTAACTCAACGTGAGCGGCACGGAGATAGGTTACGACTAGACAGCCGCTCGCGGTGGCAAATCACGGCTGTACGCGGCCGGCCGCGCGCAAAGGCCCGCTGTCGACGACCATCTTCTGACTGTCGACACGCTGCCGGACCGTGTAGGGCATGTAGCCTTCTCGCGAAAAGTGGAAGTCGAGCGGGCGACCGATCACCGCGTTATCGCCGCTGAGCACGATGTGCACCGGCGTAGGACCGTAGATCCTGTCGCCCACCTGCACGCTTGCGCCCGGAGGCGTCGAGCGCAAAGTGACCACGACCTTACCTTCTGGGACCGAGACGTGCTCGAGGGGAGTCGGCTCGGCAGGTGCCACGAGAGGCACGGGCTGTACCGCTGTCGGTGCTGCGTCACTGCTGGGCGCCTCTTCCCAGGGATTGAGCGCGGCGAGCATGGCTGAGACCACAGCGATGGCGAAGACGGCCGCTTTGGCGCCAGAGCCAGAGCCGGTTTCGGCGGCGACGCGACTGAAGGCCGCGCTCGCGATCGGAGGCTCGGGCTCCGGGCGACGTGACATGGCAATGGTGTGCCCGTGGAACGACGTCGGGGAGTCGACCGCTTTGAGCGCGACCAGCAACTCGTCCATGTCGGCAAAGCGCTGCTCTTGCTTCTTGGCCATACAACGCTGGACAACGTTCTCGAGCTCGGCGGGCACGTCGACGTGAGGGTTCACTTCGCTGATGATGGGGGCCACTTCACTGAGCTGAGCCACCATCGTGCTCGCGGCGGTCTCGCGCTCGAAGGGAGTGCGGCCAGCGAGCATCTCGAACATCACGACACCGAGCGCGTAGATGTCTGCGCGCACGCCAACGTTGGCGCACGAGATTTGCTCAGGCGCCATGTACCGTGGCGAGCCCAGAAAGGCACCGGTCGCGGTAATCTGCGTCGCCTGCTCGTCGAGACGCTTGACGAGTCCAAAGTCGAGCACCTTGATCGTGTCGTCTTCGCCGGGACGCTTGACCACGAACACGTTAGCGGGCTTGAGGTCGCGATGGATGACGCCGTGTTCGTGCGCCTGACGCAGCGAGCGACAGATCTGTTTTGCGTAGTGGATGGTCTTTTGCGGCGACAGAGGTCCATGACTCAGCATCTCATCGCGCAGCGTCACACCTTCCAGGAGCTCCATCGCCATGTAGTAGATGCCATCCTCCGTCTCCCCGTAGTCGTAGACGGCGACTGTGTTGGGATGACAGAGCTTGGTGACGACGGATGCCTCCAGGAGAAAGCGCTGGGCGAAGTCCATGTTGTGGTCGTGGGGGCCCGAAATATCGAGAATCTTGAGCGCCACGGGGCGCCCTCCCGACACTTGCTCGGCACGGTAGACGCTGCCCATGCCACCGCTTCCAATCCGGTCGATCACGCGATAGCGCCCCGCGATGAGGCGACCGATCAGCGGGTTGGCGCTGACCTTGCGTTGAACCTGGGTGGTGGATGCGGGGTCCGCCATCGTCTGCTCCGTTGCTAGCGAGCTCTTCATCCGGCTTCGAACGCCCTCGGGGCGCCTCCTCTGATGCAGTTGCCGTGCCTGTGCTTCATGCCCGCGGCCTCGTGTGGCCTTCTGTTCATCGCTATATGTCGCGAGACCGTCAAACCTTGCCCCAAATGGGGCTGCAATTCCACGTGCTGGACGTCGCGCACGAGGCGCGACGCAGGTCCAAGGGGGGAGATGGTGCGGCACCGCACCTGGGGGAGAGATTTGGGGCTCTACCTTACCTCGGTAACTCCAGTCGTACGGGAATGAGGTAGCGAACAGAAACGGGCTGACCGCGGTAAATGACGGGCTCGTAGCGCCACTTCTGCAATGCGCTGAGGACCTGCTGGTTCATCAGCGGGACGCCCTTGACGACCTGACAGTCGCGCAATCGGCCCGCCGTCGTGATGACGCACTTCGCCAGAATGAGGCCCTGAGCGCGAGCTTCCCGCGCCTCTTTCGTGAACACGGGGTCGACTTTGGCGAGTAGCTTGGGCCGCTGCATGCCGTCGCCAAAGGGGAGAACCGTCGTGTCGCCACTGGCGACGCCGGGCGACAGGCCCCGTCCGCGGCCCTGCCCCAGGCCCTCTTGCGCCGCCCCGCCCCCGGTGCCGATGCCCCCACCGCCTTGCACCGGAGAAACCGCTGACGGGACTGTGGACGCCGAGCTGGCCGCGAGTGCCTCACCGCGGGCCTGACCTGCGAAGGCAGCGTCGCCAGTCTGCGCGGGCTCGTCGCGCGCCGGCGCCACCTTCGGTTGCGGCGGAGCTGGGTCCACGTCGTCCGCGCGGTGCTCGCGCTCGACTCGAGACGCCATGACGGCCCCTCGCGCGACTCGGGGGCCACGCCGACCTCGAGTCGCCGCGGCAGGAGAGCCAGCGCTGCCAGGCTCTCCTCCTTGGTCAACCGACGTCGCAGCGCCCAGCACCACCTCGCCATCGCCTCCAGCAAGCCCGGTGGAACGCCGCGCGCCAACTTGGGGCGCGTCGAGCAGCGTCACCTGCGACGGCTCGGGTGAGGGCGGCCGCAGAACCTTGCGGGGCTCGACCCCGACGAGTGCCGCGACGACCCCGACGTGCAACAAGAGCCCCCCGATTCCCGCGCCTAGCAGGGCTGGCCGCTTCCGACGGGGCTCGACGATCCCAACGAACAGCTGCGGGGCGTGGCTCACACGACGGCTCGACTCATGGGTTGTCGCGTACGCATTTCAACAGATCGGGATCGCACACCATGCGCCAATCCTTGTTGAACCCAGGGTAGCCTGCGGCGGCGACGACCTCAGGCGTGCACAACGCGTCCAAGGGACGGTACTCGGCGTATACGTCGTAGCCGTCTTCATCCTGCATGGGCTCGCCGACACCCTCCGCGCAGTCGACTGACGGATAGATCGCGTCGACGTCGTAGAGAGCCGTGCACCCGTGATCGGTGTACTCGAGTCGCGCGGTGAAGCGCGTGCCGATCTCATCGGCGCTCACGTGCACTCGCACGTCGCTCCACGCGTAGCGCAGGTCGATGTCGGCCTCCTCGTCTCTGAGCGCCGAGGGGTTGAGCGTCGGCACCTTACAGATCTCCTCGCCATCCGGCCTCTCGGTCGCGTAGGTGCCGAGAGACACGTTCGGATTGGCCTCGTCGAAGGGTTCCCCCACGAGCTCGTAAGCTTGAATGCCCAGTCTGGCACGCGTCTTGTCGGGCAGAGAGGACGCCCCACGCGCCGGGTAGTAGGCCACGCCGAGCTCCCCGCCCTTCACCTCGTCGCACGTTCCATCTCCCGTCTTGCTGCCTGCGACGAGGCGGAACTGTGCGGTGAACTTGCCGATGGCGGTCGCACATCTCGGCGCGGGCTGCTCACAGGCCAGAAGGATCGAGCAGCAAGCCCCGATCAGGGTGGCAGCCACCCAGCGCGCGACGATGGTCATGTTTCGCTCGGACATGCCTAGTAGGTCCCCTTCAGACCGAAGCGGAAGATGCGCGGCGCCTGGTATGCGGAGTTCCTGCCGAAGTTTGGATTCTTCGTGACCGGATCACCGAAGGTGTTGGTCAGGGCCGCGATGTTTCCGTTCGCGTTCAGCGGATCTACCACGTCCGCCGTGTAGCGCTGGTCGCGTGCGATGGGTCGCTGAAAGTTGAGCACATTGAACACGTCGAAGGTCAGCGCGATGCCCGACCCACGCTCGTCGTCCAAGGGCAGACGATACCCGAGCCGCAGATCGACGCTGTAGGTCCATGGCAGCCTGCCCGCCTCGCCGCGTGGCAGAATGAACACCTGATCGGGCCCGTAGAGTGGATGGGAACCGAAGTGGCTGTAGGGCTCGCCGGAGTAGGCACGCGCTGCTGCGCCCGGGGTGAGCACACCGCCGCGTCCGAGCGCAATTTCTCTTCCGCCGTGCAGCTTCACGAAGTGCCGACGGTCACCGGGCAATGGGCCGTTGCGATTCTTCGTCGTCGAAAGAATGTCGAAGTCGCTGTTCTGGTGAGGATCGAGCTGCAGATCCTCAGGCCGGAACAAACCGCTGTAGTTGCCGCGCAACCAAGACAGCGTGTAGCTGGCCTGCGCGACCCAGCCGCGCGAGAAGGTCTTGGTGAAGTACGTGACGACGGCGTCGTACTTGCGCTGAGCCCTAGGAAAGTCATCGGCGATGCCTTCACCGGGGTTGCCGAAGAAGTAGGTCGAGCCTTCGTCGCGACTCATGTCTTCGATCGTGCGCACCAAGCGGCGCCGCGTGTAGCTCGCCCCGAGGCGTCCGTCCTGCACCACTTCGTACTCGGCGCCGACCACGAGCTCGTCGGTAGCCGGTGGCTTGAGTTTGGGATCCACGGCCACGGGCGCCACACCGGTGCCGAAGTAGAGCTGGCCTGGTGGCTCGGCGTAGGGCAGAGCTGCCGCCTCGGTGGCGCACAGGCCATTGGCTTCTGTGCGCAGGTCACAGGCGGAAGGATCGCGAGCGGCCCACAAAAGCGGTTCCCCGGAGAGGTAGCGATCGAGCATCAGCATGGGCACCTGCTCGTAGTAGCGCGCCCAGTTGACGTAGAGCTTCGAGCGGCCCTCCGCGGTGAAGTCCCAGATGATGCCGCCACGTGGCGAGATCTGGTTGGGTAGCGTCATGGCCAACCCACCATCAGCGAACAAAAGCTGAGCGTCGTAGCGCAGCCCCGCGTTGAGCGTCAGCTGGTCCTTGATGGTCCAGCTATCCTGAATGAACGCTCCGGCCGACACCGAGCTCGTCTCCGTGCGAATGCTGCTCAGGATCACGGGCTGATCGGGGCCCACGAGGTAGCCCTGCACGCGTCCGTCCTGGAAGATGCCGAAGTCGGCGAGCTCCTCGTAGCTGCGCGTGCCCGAGTATGCCTTGTGATTGTTGAGTGTCGCGTACTCGACGTCGGCGCCGATCTTCAAGGTGTGGCTACCCAGCGCCTCGAACAAACGTGTGAACGTCGACTTGGCCTGATAGCGCTGGACCTCAGCCCTATTGATGAACTCTGAGCCCCCTGTGCGGTACTCCTGCACCGGGCAGGGCAGCGGATCGTCGGGATTCGTGATCGCGCACGCGTCGCCTGGAACACGCTCGAAGAAATCGAGGTTGCGCTCGGCGAGCCACCACACGTTCGACGTACCCGCGAGGCCGTCGGCAGAACCAATGCGCGAGCCGTCAGGCGGCCTTCTCCCCGCAACCTCCGTACGGAAGCCCGCCCACGTGTCGAGAAAGCTCTTGTCGCCCGGGAGCTTGGCTGCCCACTTGGCGAACACGTTGGTGGAGCTGCCCATGTACTCGTGCGCGAGCGCGCCGTAGGGCCCATTGAGCGGCTGCGCGCCTGCCCCGATGCCCCCGGACGAGGTCGAGATCTCTGGCAGATCCGTGATCGGGTCGATGCCGTACTTGCCGCCACCGCCGCTGAAAGGGTAGGTGCCTACCCCCGTGAGCGTGAATCGATGTCGGCTGCTGGCTGCAAAGTCGAGCTTGGCGATGCCTTGGAACAAGTCCTGCTGCGCGGTGAACGTCTGCTCCGAGCCTTCGATGAGGCGCGTACCGGTCGCTTCGCCATTTGCATCGTAGAGCGTACGGTGCAAGGAGCGGTTCAAGTCGTAGCTCGTGCGCGCCCAATCGAAACCGGCGTAGAGCCACAAGCGGTCCTTGATCAGGGGCCCGCTGATGTCGCCGCCCAGATCGTGCTGGTTCTGAAGCTTGACGCCGGTACGAATCGTTTGCCCGGCGGTCCTCACGGCCCGAGGCTTGCCCGCCAAGGCACCAGGCGCCCAGTTGGCGAAGACCGACGCATGCCACTCGTTGCTGCCAGACTTGGTGATGGCGTTGAGGATGCCACCCGTCGCGCGGCC
>CAYNOM010000349.1:0-6782 GCA_964398415.1 uncultured Polyangiales bacterium
TGCTCGCTCTCGGGGCGTGGTAGGCCGCCGTCGACGGCAGAGAGCCACAGGCTGTCTTCGGCGCGCCCGCCGCGGGTCTCGACGTGCATCTCGACCGGGTAGACGGAGAAATCGCTGAGCGCCGTGAGCAGCGCGCCCAGAAGCCCCACGGCGTCGGGAGCCTCGAAGCTGAGCTTGAGTGTGCCGCCGTGATCGTCGGTTTGCGCGAGGGCGTAACGTGTGAGCGCGAGGCGCCGACCCGGGTCGCGGTAGGCGGCCTGCGCGAGCTGCAGGTAGGGTAGCTCGGTAGGGTCGTCCGACTCGTCGAGGACGCGCAGGTAGTGCTCAGACATCCACGAGCCATTCGAGGCGCGCACGGCGTGAGCACGCTCGATCGAAAGCCGAGCGCGCGAAATGCCGCAGCACAGGCTCGACATCCAGGTGGGCGCGAAGAAGCCGCTCAGACGAACGCGGAAGACGTCGTAACCGTGCTGGCGCACCTCACACCACGTGCTCGGCGCGCGCGCGGCGGCATCGAGCGGCGGCTTTCCGGGATCGTGAATGGCGTGCGGCATACCTCCAGTCTGGGGCCGATGTGCGCGAGGAAGCAAGCCTTGGTGTGCCGACAATCGGTGTTGATGTATTTGATTTCACTTCGGTTTCGTGCGCATCGCGGCGCGGCTTCGGCAGCTTTTCGAGGGCCGTCGACGTGGCCTCGCGAAAGGCCGCAATTGACACGAGGCATGACCTCGGGGGTCACTTGAGCTATCGGATACCGGCTAGGATGCCCGCTCCCACGAGGTAATCGATGGCTGAAACAAAGCTTACGTTCTGTCGAATTTGCGAGGCGGGCTGCGGGCTCTCCGTCACGGTCGAAGACAACCGCGTCCTGCGCATCGAGCCCGACAAGAACCACGTGGTGTCGAAGGGCTACGCCTGCATCAAGGGCGTGCGCTTTGGCTCGGTGCAGCACTCGCCCGACCGCGTGTCGACACCGCTCAAGCGGGTCGGCGACGAGTTCGTGCCGATCTCGTGGGATCAAGCCATCGCCGAGATTGGCGACAAGCTCCGCGAGCTGCGCAAGCAGAACGGCCCCGACAGCATCGCGCTCTACGTAGGCAGCCCCATGCCCTACAACTTCGCCGCCGGGCTGATGCAGAACGCCTTCGTCGACGGGCTCGGCACGCGCAGCGTCTACGGTGCGGGCTCGCAAGACTGCGCCAACAAGTTCGTCGTCTCTCAGCACATGTACGGCTCACCGTTTCGGCTGACCTTCCCCGACCTCGAGAACATCGAGACGTTCATCGCGCTCGGCTCCAATCCCGCCGTGTCGCAGATGACGTTCATTCAGAGTCCCGACGCCCTCGGCCGACTACGTGCGGTGACCGAGCGCGGAGGACGTGTGGTGTGGGTCAATCCGCGCAAGACCGAGACGGCGCGCAGCGTGGGCGAGCATCTGTTCATCCGGCCCGACACGGACGTGTTCTTTTTGCTGTCCTTCGGCCATGAGCTGTTTCGGACGGGCGGCATCGATCGCGCCAAGGCTGCGGCGCACCTGTCGCGCGTGGAGGTGCTCGAGCAGGTGTGCGCTGCGTGGCCTGCGGAGCGCACCGCCCAGGTCACGGGCATCTCGGCAGAGGCCCTGCGCGAGCTCGTGAAGCGCTACCGCGAGTCGAACGGCGCCGCCCTGTACTGCGCGACGGGCGTCAACCAGGGCACGAACGGCACCCTCGCCTTCTGGCTGCTCGAGGCCATCAACGCGGTCAGCGGCAACCTCGACAAGCGCGGAGGCACGCTCGTGGGTCGCGGCCTCTACGACATGCCGGCCTTTCTCAAGAAGGCGGGCAAGCTCGAGCGCAAAGACCGCACGCGCATCGGCGATCTGCCCAGCGTGACCGATACGTTCCCGGCCGTGGTGTTGGCCGACGAGATTCTGACGCCTGGGAAAGGTCAGGTGCGCGCGCTGATCAACCTCGGCGGCAATCCCGTGCTCAGCTGTCCGGGCTCGGGCGGAAAGCTCGATGAGGCGCTCTCCAAGCTCGAGCTGCTCGTGTGTGTCGATCTCTTCCGCAACGAGACGGGCAACCTCGCCCATTACATCCTGCCCTCGACGACGTTCCTCGAGCGACCCGACATCCCGATGGTGCTGCACTGGATGGGCGGCACGCAGCCCCAGCGCTACGTGCAGTACACCGATGCGGTGCTCACGCCCTCCGAGGGCGTCCGCGAGGAGAGCTGGATCTTCTTGAAGCTCGGGCTTCGCGCCAAGTTGCCGTTGTTTGGCAATCCAGTGTTCGGGCTCGTGTTTCGCTGGCTCGACAGGCTCGGGCGACTGCCCTTCATCGGTCACCGCTTTGCGCTCACCCCCGAGCGCATCATCGCGGGGGCCCTGCGGCTGTTCAAGGAGACCGCGCCCCTCAAGGAGCAGCGCGAGCACTACCCCCACGGTCAGCGCCTGCCTCCGAACGAGGCCGGTAACTTCCTCGGCCAGCGCGTGCTGCATCCCGATGGGCGAGTCGACGTGGCCCCTCAGCTGTTCGTCGACACGGCGAAAAAGCTCGAGGCCGACTTCGCGCGCGAGCTCGAGCAACGGCATGCGATCAAGATCGTCTCGAAGCGGGAGAAGCGCTCCCACAACACGTGGCTGCACAACATCGAGGGTTTCGTCGACGACAAGCGCAGCACGAACTACCTGTACATGAACCCGCGCGATGCCGAGCAGCTCGGCCTTGCGGATGGCGAGCTCGCCACGGTCAGCTCGCCCCAGGGCAGCATCGAGATTCCTGTGCAAGTCACCGACGAGATGATGCAAGGCGCGGCCGCGCTCCCCCATGGCTGGGGTCACCAGAAGGCTGACGCCCTGCCGCGCGCGCGACGCTACCCGGGCAGCAACGTGAACGTCTTGACGCCCACGGGGGCCGAGAGCTGCGAGAAGCTCTCCGGCATGACGCACATGACCGGCATCGTCGTCGATGTGCGCCCGGCGCGGGCCAAGGCGAACGCGGCCGAGTGAAGCTACCCGCCGAAGCGCGCGCTCGACACCACCCAGCGCTTGTCGCCGAGCTTCTCGAGCTCATAAAAGACGTTGCCCAGCATCTGATCACCGATGATCTGCAGCTCGACGCGAGCGCGCGTTCCTTGGAGGTCGACACGTCGCTTGAGGACACGGGCCGACTTGCCTAGCACCCGGCCCAGGCGACGATGGGCGTCCTCCGCGAGGCGCGTCCCGTCTGTGGCTCGGTACAAAGACTGCTGGCCAAACACGCTGACACTGAGCGGCTCGTCGTCGAGCGACACGTAGGTGGTGAGCACGTGGTCGATGCGCGCGGGGGTGACCTCGCCCGTCACGGCCGCGATGAACGCGTCGATGCGGTCTTCGTCGCTTTCGCCGCAGGCAAGAAGCACACAACTACACGCAAACAGCACGGTCAGTACGAACGAGCGTCGGGTGCGCATGGGCTACTGGCATGTTGACAGGGCGTTGATCCAGGCGTCAACCACGCCGGTGCCCGCGCCGTCGACGATCACCGTGCCGAGGGGCGGCATGCGCGTGCTGTTGGTCGCCTTCGGGCGATGGGCCACGAGCGAGTTGGTCGCGGATCCGAGCGAGATGAGGCGCATGGCCGACGGCCACGACCCCGAGGCCGGCATGACATTGCACACGTTGGCCTGGTTGAGCGCGGTGGTGTAGCGCAGGTCCATGGCGCTCGGGGTGCCCCCGCTCGGGCGGTGACAGTTTGCGCAATTCGAGTGGAGGTAGGCGCGTGCACGGGCGCTCAGCGCACCTGTGCCCGACGGCGGTGCGAGCCGCGCGAGATTCTGCGCCGAGCTCGTGAGCGCCTGCGAAAACAGGCCGATCTGGCTGTAGGTCTCGAGCTGATTCGCAGTGCGCCCGGTCTGCGTGTAGGTGAAATCGCGGTTGAGCTGGCCGAGCTCGAGGCTCAACGTACGGCCGGCGGCGCTCGTATGGCACTGCATGCACTGGGTGCGGCTCGGCACGGTCCAACTCCGATCGGCGAGCACGGTCTCGCCCTCGCCTGCCAGGGTGGCCTGGGTGCCCGCGCTGTTCCAGGCGTAGGCATAGCCCGCCCAGTCGCCGTCGCTGTGGCGCATCAAGAGGCGCGTCTCGAGCAGCTTTCCGTTGCGCCGAAACACCTTGGCCACGACCGAGCCGATGGGCAGATCGAAGTCGCCCTCGCTGCCGGTGCGCGCGATGGTGGTGCCGTTGGGGATGGCGAAGAAGCGCTCCTTGTCGGCGTCATCCGACCACAGGGGCGCGTTGACCTCGTACTTGATGAGCCCCGCAGCCGGCGCGCCCGAGGCGCTGAAGCAGCCCGTCTCCTCTAGAGTCTGCGGGAAGGAGCCGCTCGATCCGCCAGACAAGATCAGCTTCTGCGGCCGGTTGTTGCTCGACTTCGGACCAAAAAGCACGAGCTCGCCCGCGTCGTCTTCCGCGAAGCCGTAGACGAGGTTGCCAAAGCTCGACACCTGGGTGTCGACGCTCGAGGTGTCGAGGTTCAAGAGATTTTGCGCTGTGGGGTTCGGCACGATCCACATGTCGCCGGTGACATCGGCGAGGAAGTAGCTGCCGATGTACGTGCTGCCGAGGGCGGTGCCGCGATAGACGTAGCCACCCACGATCAGCGTGTGGCTGCTCCGGTGATCGAAATAGGCATGCGGCGCGAGGTAGCTGCTCGACACCTCGCGGCCGGTGCTCACGACCGTGGCGCAGTACCCATCCTGCGCGCTGAACGTCGCGGGCCCCTCGCGGCGTGGCCAGCCGAAGTTGGGTGGCGCTGTGCCCTGGCTGAGGGCACTCGGTACAAAGCTGTCGGCTTCTTCGTACGTCTCGGCGCCCACGTCGCCGATCCAGAGCCTGCCGGTCGCCCTGTCGAAGCTCATGCGGAACGGGTTGCGCAGGCCTGCCGCGACGATCTCCGGACAGGGCGTGCTTCGCGTCTGGTCGATCTGTGCGTTGTCACCGGTGACGGCGTGCTGGTTGCAAAGGGCCGTCTCGTTGGCGTAGGGATTCGACGGCGGGATGCCGTAGGGCGTGGCGCTCGAGTGCACGTCGATGCGAAAGATCTTGCCGTGGGGTGTCGTGCGATTCTGGGAGTTGCAAGCACCACCGTAGCCGCCGTCGCCGAACGAGATGTACAGGTAGCCGTCGGGGCCAAACTGCATCGCGCCGCCGTTGTGGTTGGGGGCGGGCTGGTTGATCGCGAATAGATCACGGCAGCGACTCGAGCTTGCGCAGCTCTTGTTGGTGTCGGCCTGGAAGGTGCGGCTCGCTCCTGCGCCCTGGAAGCTGAGATCGAAGCGGCGCAGGCGTGAGCACTGGGGTTGCCCCGCGTTGCACGTGGTGCTCGAGAAGTAGAGAAACACGCGCACGACATTGGGCGCGGCGGCGTTCGGGTAGTCGGGATCGACCGCGAGCCCGAGCAGGCCCTCCTCCCCGCCGAACTCGGGATCCTTGAAGCCCGTGAGCCAGCTCTTGTCGATCACGTTGCGTTGCACACTGCTCGCGCCGTCGGCGAGCGCGAACAGCTCGCCCTTGAAGTCGATGCCGAGCCAAGCGCCCACGCCCGCGGGCGCGCGCTTCATGTCGGTGATCTCAGTCGGGAAGTTGGATACCCCGGGTGCGAGGTCGGTGCGCGAGACGGTGCCGCCCTGGGGCACGGGGCGCGGCTTGGCGAGGCACGTGGTGTTGCTCGGACGCGCGTCGAGCCCGCTCGGCCCGAGCACATCTCCGCCAGTGGGGCCGCCGGTGTTGGCGTCTGCGCCCGAGTTGTCGTCGCCCGTGCCGCCGGTGTTGGCGTCTGGGGTCGAGTTGTCATCGCCCGTGCCGCCGCCCGTGTCCCCTCCTCCGCCGCCGCTCGCACCGCCTTCGGGCAGCGCGGCGTCACGCGTGCTTGCGTCCATGGTCGAGATGCCGTTCGCGTTGCCGGCGTCTGAACCTGAAGCGCCCGAGCCGTTGACCGCACCACCGGACGCGCCCGAGTCGTTTGTCTCGCCCTTCGCGCCGGAGTTGCCGGTGACGTTGTCGCTGTCGGCGGTCACATCGCCGCCTGCGCCCCCCGGGGCGAGCACACTCCCCGTGCACGACCCAAGTAGGCATCCCAAGCAAAGAACTGCGATCCTGAACACCGTTTCCATCGCGGCTACTATTGCTCGCTTCGGTCGCGCTGACCACCGCCCTTCGGCAAGGCTTTTCGACGGCCGGGTAACTGTTCGAAATGTGGCTCGAAAGCGTGTGTGCATGCGTACCGCCGCGGTTCGTGCGAGGGTTGTTCTGGTGATGCGTCGTGCCTGCGTTGGGTTGTGTCTGGGGCTGCTCTTCGTCAGCGCGATGTCACCCGCTCCCAGCGCGGCACAAGATGTACGCCCGCTGCGTACGGATCTCCGCGTCGATCTTCCGATCACGTTCGGTGCCGCAGCCCTCTGGATCACGAGCGAGCTGTTCAAGGACGAGCTGGCCCCGCGCTCATGCCGCTGGTGCGATGACAACGCCTTCGATCGGGGCGCGCGTGAAGGACTGCGCTGGGACGACGCCGCGCTCGCCGGCACGCTGAGCGACGTGTCGAGCTTTGCGGTGCTCCCCGCGCTCACGTTCGGGGGTATGGCTGCGCTCGCCGCGCACGACTCGGCGCTCAGCGGCGTGTGGCAAGACGCGCTGATCGTCAGCGAGACCGCCGCCCTCGCGGCACTGCTCAACCAGAGCGTGAAGTTCGCCGTGGGACGCGAGCGACCTTTCGTGCACGCGCTCGACGACGCCGACAAGGCGCGCACCGACCACCCGTCTG
>CAYNOM010000350.1:0-2842 GCA_964398415.1 uncultured Polyangiales bacterium
CAGCCTAGGCTGCCCCCCCTAGGGCGACGTCAGGTTAGGCGATCCCCCGTTTGAGTCAAGATCCGTCCGCGTTCGCCGCCACCTTCAAGCGCGCGCCGTGGCGAGCCAAAAGCTCGTGAACTCGCTCGAGATCGGCGCCCGGTCGGACCAGTAGGCCGTCGGCCAAGGGTGGCCCCGCCCACAACGCGCTGCCCTCGGGATCCGCGTGGAGGGACTCGCGCAAGCGCGCGTCGTCGATGCCCACGAACACGGCGGCCTCGGTCCACGTGCAGAACGGCCGGTGCTCGGCCGCTTCGCGCATCGCCTGCTCGATCGACGCGGCCACCTCACCGGTGAGCGCGACCAGCGCGCCTCGGAGTCCTGCGAGGTCGGGATCGTGCTCGGCGGCGCGTGCGAGCGTCGCAGGCCCGAAGGAGAGCCCGACCGTGCTGCCGTCGACCCACACACTGCCGTAGTGCCCGGCTTCGACGATGGCCGACACCTCGCACGCGATCGGGCAGGCGAGCCGGTCGGGGCCGAGCCAACGCGCGCTCGCCTCGTGGGTTTCACACTCATCGAGCTCGAGGGCACGCTCGAGGGCGGGACGAGCGCTCGGCGCGATGCGCACGACCGGCCCCTGCTCGACCTGACCGCGATCGATGAGACCGAGCTGAGGCAGCGAGCGCTCGAGCATCACCTCGATCACGTCGATCGCCGCGGGGATCACATCCTGCCCCGCCTTGTGCGCTGCGGTCAGCGCGCGCTGGGCCGACACCGCGCGGCGATCGCTGGCCGCCGCCGCGACTACGTCGGCCACCAGCGCGAACTCGCTCGCAGGAGTGAGAAGCAGCGCGTCGAGCAGGCTCTCGCGCAGCAGGGCCGCGGCCTTGGCGGTCGCGGGATGCCCCGGGCGAAAGGCATCTGGCTCGCGCGCGGCTTCGTCCCAGGCACCGCCGCGCAACCAGGCCCCCCACAGGCGCGGAGAAGCAGCGCGCACGGAGATGGGTGCGCGGGCGAGGCCGTCGCTGCGTGCGAGGCACACGAGCAGCTCGGCGCGCTCGGGGGCGACGAAAAGCTGCTGCGCCACGCGCCGCACCGCCGCCTTCGAGGTGCCCTTGCCCTCGCCGGGTAGCTGGGAGATCGCGGCGTGGCCGGCGAGCAGCGCGACCGCGAGTGGAGCAGGTGGCTCCCCGAGCTCGGCCCGCGACGGCGACAGCTCGTAGAGGTGGCGATTCATCAGCAAGCGTTGTCGATCGATGCCGGCACGCGCCCTGCGCTGGCTGCCCACCACCCGCTCGACCTCATCCGGCACGACCCAGCCTCGCGTCCGTGTGAGCACGAGGCCACGGCGCGCGAGCGCATAGATCGCGCTGCGCCGGGGCACGGTGAGGCTGCCGCCCTGGGCGATGCGCACGGGCTCTCGCTCGAGCTCGAGCACCTCGGGTCCCGTCACCTCGCCGCCCAAGGCATCGATGGCGAGTAAGAGCGCGCGCTCGGCCTCGGACAGCGTGGAAAGCTCTTGCTTGATCCATGACGGATCCTCGAGCCGCTCGAGCACAGTCTCGAGCAGCATGGGCCACGGCAAAGGCGCGAGCCGCCTCAGGTGATGGACACAGAGCTCGCGCCGGGCTTCCTCCTTGACGTCGAGCAGGAGCACACGCGCGCACAGCGGGCTGTCGGAGGGCGACGCGGGGAGCTGCAGGCGAAAGGCGCTCGGCAGCACCAGGCGCTCCGGACGCCGCGGGTCGCTGTACACGAACCCCTCCTGCACCAGGCGCTCGACGTCGTGCGGCAAAGCCTCCCGCGCGAGCCCCCGAGGCGCCGCACACAGAAGGCGCAAGGCCTCGCGCGCCCCCTCGGAGAGCGCCCGCTCGTCGAGCCAGCGCGGCACGAGCACGAGACCGCGCGCCACCTGCTCGTCGATGGAGATGCGCTTCTTGTTGTCGATCGCGATGTGCCAGCGCGAAGCCAGCCAGCGCTTGCGTTCTGGTTCGAGCGCGGTGATGGCGTCGAGGATCTTCATCGGCTCCGATTAGGGCGAGAGCCGCGCGACGGACCAGGCACCGCCGTCGCGCGTGTAGAGAAACCGATCGTGCAGCCGATCGGGGCGATCGAGCCAGAACTCGATGGCGCGGGGGACGATTCGAAAGCCACCCCAGAACTCGGGACGCGGGATCTCGCCCTCGCCGAAGCGGGCGGAAAGCTCGCGCACCCTCTCCTCGAGCTCGGCGCGCGACGCGATCTCTCGACTCTGGGCGCTGGCCCAGGCCCCGATCTGGCTGCCGCGCGGGCGACTCTGGAAATAGGCGTCGGCCTCGGCATCGACGACGCGCTCGACCTCTCCATCGATCCGCACCTGCTCACCGATGGAAGCCCAATGAAAGCTCAGGGAGGCGAACGGCTTTGCCGCGAGATCGAGGCCTTTCTTGCTTTCGAGATTCGTGTAGACGACGAAACCGCGCTCATCGAACTGCTTCACCAGCACGAAGCGCACCGACGGTCGTCCCTGGGCGTCGCTCGTGGCGAACGCGGCGCGCGAAGGATCGAAGCTCTCGCGCTCGAGGGCGCGCTCGTAGGCATTTCGGAAACGGGCGATCGGATCGCGCTCATCCATCCAGAAAGGGTAGCTTCAGCCCAGAATGGGGCCACCCGCGGGCGTGACGAGTCGAACATCGTTGCCCTTTGGAAACCGAGCGGCTATGCGAATCAGCGTGCGAAAGCGAACCTTCACGCTCGCAGAAGCCAACGCCCTACTCCCACGTTTGCGGCCGCGGCTAGAGCGCATGATGCAGCTGAGTGCATGCCTCGGCCCGCACGCGGACGGCTTTTCCGCGTCCATGCCCACGCCCGTGCCCCCTGGCAC
>CAYNOM010000350.1:2942-6774 GCA_964398415.1 uncultured Polyangiales bacterium
CGAGGTGGTAACGTCCGCGCCACGTGATGGACGGCACCGTAGAACAGCTCCTCACGCGCCTTCGGCAGAGCCCCTCGGACGGCGCGATTTTTTCAGACCTGCGCACCACATGCGAACAGCAGGGTGACTTCGCGACGTTGGCGGAGGCTTACGAGCTTCGCGCACGCGCCTTGGCCGAGATCGAGGGTGACCCCGTCGAGATCGGGCGTCTTCACTTCGAGCTCGCGAACCTGTGGCGCGATCGGCTTTCGCGCGCCGACAAGGCCATCATCCACTACCGCGCCGCCATCGACTTCGACGCGGCTCAGCGCCCCGCCATGGGCGCTGCCCGCGCCATCTACGCGCAAGCCGGCAAGTGGGAACAGGTCGCAAAACTGCTCGAACGTGAAGCCGAGTCGCTGCCGCATGGTGAAAAGCGTGCCCTGCTGCTCGGAGAGCTCGCCGCGGTCTACCGCGATCGCCTGGGACGCCACGAGGAAGCCGCGCGTTCCCTGCGCGAGGCGATCGAATGTCGGCCGGACGATCTGCAGCTCCGCCACGAGCTCGCCACACTGTTGCTCGACGAGGCTGACCGCGAAAGCGACGCGAAGCGTGCAGACGGCGAGCGCCGCGAAGCTGCTGACGTCCTGTGCGCGATGGCGCGTGCGGTGAGCGACGACTACGCCTTCGCCTACGTCGAGGCGGCGCTCGACGCCGTCCCCGATCACGGAGCGTCCCTCCAGATGCTCGAAAGCGTGGCCCCGCGTGTGGGGCGCGCCGACACCATCCCGCCGCGCTGGGTCGCGGGCCTGCAAATGGCCCCCTTCGGGCCCCTCTCCCGCGATCTGCGCCTGAAGCTCGCCCGCGCTTATAGCGGCGTCGGCCAGCTCGATGACGCGAAGGCTTGCCTCGAGCCCCTCGCCGCAGGCCGCGACGCGGAAGCCGCAGAGCTCTTGCGCTCGCTGTCGAGCGAAAGCCAGAAGGCGACCCACGCGGGCGACACAGGCGAGCTCGATCTCGATGCCGAAGAGATCGAAGAGCTGCCCGAGACGCCCAGCCACGTGGCAGGCGCAGCCCACGATCTGGCCTCGGATCTGGCCGCCCTCGCAGCACGCGACGCCGAGTCGGATGCGGGCGCAAGGGCGCTCGATGATCTGAGCTCAATCGTCGGCAGCTCCAGTGCGCCCCCGCGCGCCGTGTCGCGCGGGGACGACGACGCAACCGCGCTGCTCGCTTCGGGCGAGATCGAGTTTGCCGACGAGTCCATGCCGTACCTCACAGATCGGACCATCGCAGACGTTGCCGCATACGACGAGCTCGACGCAGAGGGAGATGTCCACGGCGACCTCACCCAGCCGCGAGCCATGGCGGACGTCACCGAGATGGACGATGCGCCAGCAAGCCAGTCTGAGGCGCCCGCGGCCGCGAGCCTCGGCCAGGGCACGTCCGCCCCACGCGCAGCGGACGACGTAGATTCGACCCCCGTGAGCCGCGCCCCTGATGCCGAGCTCGTGAAGCTGCGGGTCGAGCTCGAGCGCAAGCTGCGTTTTCGCGATCGACGCGGCGCCGCCGAGATCGCCGAAGCGCTGCTCGCCCACGACCCCACCGACGCGGGGGCCATCTCCGCGCTGGAGGATCACCTGCGCTTCACGCGCGACTTCCGCAAGCTGCGCGATCTCGCCCTGCGCATCGCGCGCGAAGAGGCGATGCCAGAGGAGGCGCGCCTCTCGCGACTGCGCGAGGCCGCCATGCTGAGCGAGAGCAAGCTCGGCGACGTCGAGGGCACGATCTCCGCATGGCGCTCGATCGTCGCGCTCACGCCGAGCGACGCAGAAGCCCTTGCCAAGCTGAAGCAGCTGCTTACGCGCAACGGACGCTGGGACGAGCTCGCGCAGATGGTCGAAGACCAGGCCATGAATTCCTCCGACGTCGGCGAGCGCGTCGGCCTCTACCGCGAGCTCGGGGAGATCCAACGTCACAAACGCAAGGACCTGCCCGAGGCGATCGAAGCCTACCTCACTCTGCGCGATCTCGACCCTGAAGACCGAGTGGCCGAGCTGGCTCTGGCTGAGCTGTTCATCGAGACCGAGCGCTACGCCGAGGCCGCCACGGTATTCGAGGCGCGTCTGCTCGGCGCCGAGCTCGCCCACGAAAAGGTGGCGCTGCTGCGTACGCTCGCAGAGCTGTACGAGGCGCGCCTCGCGGACGACGAGCGCGCCTACGAAGTGAGCGAGCAGCTCTTGTCCCTCGACCCCGAGGACCCTCGTGAGATCGAGCGCATGGAGCGCATCGACGAGCGCAACCATCGCTACGACCGGCTCACCGAGAACCTGTGCAAGCGCGCCGAGCACGCGGCGGGTGAAGCGCGCGCGGCCCTGCTCGCTCGAGCGGCCGAGCTTGCCAGAGAGCGCCTCTCCGACAGCCCACGCGCGGCAGCGCTCTATGCCGCTGCGCTTTCTGCACACGGCGACGATGCGCGCCTGTGGAGCGCCGCAGGGGCCGCATTCGCAGAGGCCTCTCGCGACGACGAGCTGACGCGATTGATGGAAGAGAAGGCGGCCGTCGCAGAGGGCGACTTGAAGCTCGCGCTCACCCGCAGCATCGCCGCGCGTCGCGCACAGCAAGACGACCTCGACGCGGCCATCCTCGCCCACGAAGCCTTGATCGCGCTCGACCCTGATCCCGAACCGCTGCGCGCGCTGATCTCACTGCTCGAACGGGCCGACGACCGACCGGGCGAGCTGGTCAAGCACCTCGACGCGCTCGCCAGCGCGGTGGACGAAGACGAAGCGCGCGACCTGCTTCTCCAGCGTGCGCGGCTGTTCGCCGATCGTCTGTCGGACACCGACGCGGCCAAGGCTGAGTTGCGTCACATCCTGCTCGAGGTTGCGCCCGACGACGTGACCACGCTGGAGCTGCTCGCCGAGCTTGGGGAGTCGACGGGTGACCTCGCCTGCGTCGCCGAGGCGAACGAGCAGCTCCTGTCCGTGGTCACGTCCGATGAACGACGCATCGAGCTCGCGCAGAGCTTGCTCGCCCTGTACGAAGGCGAGCTGGCCGATCGCGGCAAGGCCATCGCAGTGCTGCTCACCTGGGCAACCCACGACATCGCCAATCCCCAGCCGCATCTTCGCCTTCTGCCTTTGCTCGAGGCTGCAGGGCAACACGAGGCGCTGCGCGACACCCTCGACACCCTCGCCACCCTCGCGATCGCCGAGGATGAGGCCGGCGACTATCTCGTGCGTGCGGCCAAGCTGTGCATGCACGAGCTCGGGGATCACGAGGGCGCATGGCAAAGGCTCGTGCCGCGCGTGGTCGATGCCGGAGAGCCCGCGGCCGACGAGGCCCTGCGCGAGCTGGCCGAGCTGGCTGGACGTGGGTCGCAGCTCGCCGAGCTGTACGTGGGCCTCGCGCAGCGCGTCGAAGACCCCGCTGAGCAGGCCAGGCGTTGGATGGACGCGGCGAACGCCTACGACCGACTGGCCGGCATGCCCGACAAGGCCCTCGAAGCCGCCCTGCGTGCTCTCGCCAAGGACATGGACAACCCGGCCCTGCTCGACGAGGTCGATCGCCTCGCATCCCAGGCGAACGCTTGGCCGCGCTTGGGGCAGGTCTACGATGCGCTCGTCAAGCGCAACGAGGCGGTCGCAGACCGGGTACGCTACCTCCTGCGGCACGCGGCCCTGCTCGAATACAAGGCCGACAATACGTGGCTCGCTTTCGAGCGTGTCGCGGTAGCCTTCGCGCTCAACCCGGACGACGACGCGGTCTATCACGAGGCGATCCGGCTGGCCGAGGCCTCGACTCGCGTCGACGACCTCTTGCCCCTGCACGAACGCCGCGCCGCAGCCCT
>CAYNOM010000351.1:0-6773 GCA_964398415.1 uncultured Polyangiales bacterium
GCGCCTGCGAGCCCCGGCGGACGTCAGAAGCCCATGCCCCTGATCTCCTGACGCGCCTCGAGTGGGCCGCAGCTTGCGTCGCGCTTACCTCGGTAGTCTTCGAGCTGGCCACCGAGGGCAGCGGCCGCCGCGTCGCACACGCCGTTTGCCGTTTCGACGGCAGGCATGAAGACGTAACTTGCGCCTGCATCGTAGAGCTCATGCACCGAGCTCGCGCGCGAAGCACAGGCGAACAGCGTGACGCTCGGCGCGACGGCGCGCACGGCCCTCACGATGGCCGCATTCGACGTGCGCCGCAAAAGCTCGTCGGGGACGCTCGAGATCACGAGCTCTGCGTGCTCGACGTGGGCGTGATGCAGGGTCTCGGCGCTGCCGATGTCGCCGTAGACCACGTGTGCGCCGAGCTCGCGAATGGCGCCGTGGGTGCTCACGTTGATGTCGATCACGACCACGTGGGGCAACCACTCGGGATGGCGACGTCCAAAGTCTTGCAGGAGCGCCGCGGCCACGCGATGAAAGCCCAGGATCACGATGCGAGGCTGGTGAGCCCCCTCTTCGCCCTTGGCTTGTGCGAGTGGGAGCTTGAAGCCGAGTCGATCGAGCAAAGGCCCGAGCTGTTGCGGCATAGAGCGAGAGAGGTCGAAGAGCTTGGGCGTCAAGATGGCGGTCACCACGAACGCGAGCACGACAATCGTCGATTCGGTGGCATGGATGTGGCCCGCCTTGACGCCAATGTACGTGATGACGAGACAGAATTCGGAGACCTGTCCCAGCTTGATCGACGCATCGAGGGCGTTGTTGCGGTCGAGGCCCGTCGTGTAGAGCAGCGGAAAGAAGACGACGAAGCGCAGCAGGATGGCGACCGTAGCGAGCGCGAGGGCGAGGGTCACGACCGCCATGTTGTCCGGGATCGGGATGCTCATGCCCAGCGCCACGAAGAACAGGGTGACGAAGAAGTCGCGCACATTCGCCACGCGCGCAGCGACGTCATGGTGGTAGGCAAACGACGCGATGGTCATGCCCGCGATCAACGCTCCCATCTCCATCGACACGGAGATCTCGATCTCGACCCCGAGCCAAGACAGGATCGTGCCGAGGTGCGCGCCCGACAGGCCCACGGCAAAGCACCACGCGATGGCCAATGACACCACGAGGTCTGGCACCTTGGCCACCACGCGAAAGGCGTGAGGCAATACGAAGCGCGCCCCGAGCGTGGCGAGCACGACGAGCAGCGCGATGCCCACGAAGGTGAGCACGATCGGGGACACACGCGGCGACTCGAAGCTCGGCTGGAGCGCGAGCACGACGATGGCCCAGATGTCCTGGAAGATCAAAAGGCCCACGGCGAGTCGGCCCGACAGCGTGTCGAGCCAGCGCCGCTCTTGGAGAAAGCGCACCACGAGCAAGGTCGACGAGAAGGCACAGGCGAGGCCGAGGTAGAGCACGCTGTAGAAGCCGCGCAGATCCACGGGCATCAGCGGCCTCAGGCCGTAGAAGATGGCGCCCGCGGCGAGCAGGGTGAGCGGAACCTGCAGGGCGCCGGTGGTGAGCAGGGTGCGGCCGCTCGCGAGCAGCGAGCGCGGGTTGATCTCGAGACCGATGACGAACAAGAGCAGCGTCAGGCCGAGGTTGGCGATGGTCTCGATGGCCTCGGCCGAGTCGACGAGCTTGAGGCCGAGCGGGCCGACGAGCACCCCAGCAGCCAACAGGGCCGCCACCGTGGGGATGCGCAGCCTCTCGAAGGCGGCCGACAGAAAGCCCGCAGCGAGCAGGCACACGCCGAGCTCCTGGACGAGGGGGCTTGCGCCGGCGCCGGCGAGGTAGAGGTCGTGGGCGAGCTCGAGCGGGGGCGACAGATGCGCGGGGGTCGACACAGCGTCGCATTGTGCCTGAACAGGCTTACCGAGGTCGAGCGCGGCGCGAGGGCTCGGAGGCGGACGGGTCAGGCGTTGGCTTCGGCTTCGTGCAGGAGCGAGGCGATCGCGTGCTCCAGCTGATCGACCCGGAAGGGCTTGGTCAAGAACGACGTGTGCTGTTGACCCGCCACGAGCGCCGCGAAGTCGGTCGCCGAGTAGCCGCTACACAAAAGTACGGGCAGCGTGGGGCAGATGCCCCGCACACGCTCGAGGGTCTGACGCCCATCGGTACCGGGCATGGTTGCGTCGAGCAGCACGAAGGTGAATGCGCGCGAGTCGGTCTCGATCAGCCGCAGGGCGGCCTCCCCGCCATCGGCTTCGCGCACATCGTAGCCAAGCTGGCTCAACATGGTGCACGCGACCTTGCGCACCTCGGGTTCGTCGTCCACCACGAGAACACGACCGCTCCGCAGCGCGGTCGATCTCGCAGACAGGGGGGCTTGGGTGGTGCCCAAGGGGGTGTCGTCCACGGGTAGCAGCACGCTGACGGTGGTGCCAACTTGGGGGACGCTTTCGACATGGAGGCGCCCACCGTGACGGTCGACGATCATCGGCGCTGCCGACAGGCCGAGCCCCCGACCCTCGGTCTTCGTCGAGAAGAAGGGGTCGAACATGCTGGCGCGCGTGGCGTCGTCCATCCCGTGGCCGTTGTCGGTGATGCGCACCTCGAGCTCGTCGCCCATGCGCTCGAGCCGCACCTGCACGCTGCCTTCGGGACCTTCGACGGCTTCGGCGGCGTTCTTGATCAGATTGATTAACATGCGCGTGAGCTGGCCGGCATCGCCGCGCACCCTGGCATTTGCCGCAGACGCGACGCTGAGCGTGAGGCGCGACTCGCAAGAACTGAGTGAGCGTGCGACCTCGACGGCACGCTCGAGCACCTGGTCGAGTGCGAGGGGCACGAGCTTCGTGGAGCCCCGTCCTGCGTAGTCGAGCAGCTCCCGCGTGTGATCGGCCATGTTCTGAGCGTTCGCCGCGATGGCGCGCAGGGGTCGGGCCAGGGGCGAGTCGGGCTCCACCATGCCGAGCAGGATGTCTGCATTTCCAAGCACACCCACGAGCAGGTTGTTGAAGTCGTGGGCGATGCCGCCGGTCAGCATCCCGAGGCGCTCCAGGTTCTTCTTTTGGCGTAGGCGCTCTTCCAGCACGCGTGCTGCATCTTCAGCGCGACGTTGGTCCGTGATGTCTGCGGCCCGCCAGACTACGCACCGTTCGCCGCGAAAGGTCACGGGGCTTGCGCTGACGAGGCACACGCGTTCCCCGTCTTCCTCGCGCACGAAGCGCACCTCCGCCAGGTCGAGCCGCCCCTCGTCGCGTAGGGTGGCCAGGATGCGATCGCGCTCCTCCGCGCTGCCCCACCAGGGGAAGTCGTAGGAGGTCTTGCCGACCACGTCTTCCCGCGTGTAGCCGGTGACCGCGCTGAACAGGTCGTTGACCTCACACATCATGGCGTCGTCGGCGCGCACGATGCACATGACGTCGGGAGCTGCACGAAAGGCCGCCGCCAAGTCGTGGTCGTCATCGCTGACCGTGCGCTGGGTCTGCTGCGGGCTTTCGGCTTCCATGCGCTCCCCCAGGGCCAATCACCATGGTAGCACGACCAGGGCGTGCGCCGGGGTGAGAGCTGAGCCTTGGCGCGGGCGCTGCGAGCTCAGAAGCGAGGCTGAGCGGATGTCGCGGAGAGCTGCTCGACCGTGACTTCGCCTTGCTGCTCGCGCAGCATCTGAGAGCGCTCCCAGATGGCCTTCCCGGCAGCGCGGTCTTCGCCCTGGATCGAGATGCGCATCGTGGGACCGGCCTCCGAGACGGTCACCGTCGTCACACCGGCGACGCGCAGGGGATCATTCGGATGGATGCTGGCCGTCGAGGCCGCGTGGCAGTTGAGCGCGCGCTGCAGGTAGGCGCTGGTCACGCCGGGCTCGGCGGGCACGTACAGGGCTGCACCCGAGACGAAGCGGGGTTGGATGGCGCGAGCCAAGAACTGCTGCTTGTACGTCGGCTCGACCGACTTCACTTTGCCAGGGCTGTACAGCGCAGCGACGGTTTCATGCGCGCTCAAGCTCGCGCAATCGGACAGTGCCAGCTGAGAGGGCCGCTGGGTGCTCTGCGTTGCGCAACCGACGAGGCCGGACGTGAGCGCAAGCGCGATGAGGATCTTGTGCGTTTGCATGGTGACCTCCAGGCGAGATGTTCCCGACAGGTTAGATTTCCCGATTGTTTCCGCTGGGTGTCAGTTTAGCGCCATGAATCGTGGGCACAAGTCGCGCCGAATCGCTTTATTCGCGCATGGAACGGCCATGAAATCGGCCTGAAAAAGTCACCTGGTTGGATTGGGATGTGCGTGATTGCCATCCGGTTCTGCACTCCCTGCGCCATCTCGTGGCGAGCGCGCTCGCGCTCGGCTTTCATGCCGCGTTGGTTTACGCGCTTCCCACGCCGCCGCCAGACCGAGAAGCAGAGCCGAAGCCGGCGCTCGTCTGGTTGGACGCAGGCACCACGGGTGCTCCCGCGGTAGACCCCGCTGCCGGATCGGCGGTGGCCGCGTCGGTCGCTGACGTACCCTTGGCGCCCCAGACACCGCGCGCTCACCCTCGGGCGCGCAGGGCCGCGCCGACCATCGGCGCACAGAGCGCACCGTCGGAGGTGAGCCACGGGCCGGCCGCTGGGCAGGGTTCGCCCTCCGCACCGGGTGAGTCGCCCGCCGCGCCTTCGGATGGTGCTTCGGATTCGGCCAACGGGAGCAGCGTGGCCGGCGTCGCGGGCAAAGGCCTGGCCGCGCCCGGAGCGTCGGCCGGCTCGAGCTTGGCGCACGGACCTATCCTGCGCGCCGTGGCAGGGGGCTGCGCGGGCTTTTTCCCTGCGCGAGCGCGCATCGGACAGGGCGTGGTCGAGATCGATGTCAGCGTCGACGCAGCGGGACACGCCAGCGTGAGCCGCGTGCTCGACGAGCATCCCCGGGGGCAGGGCTTCGGACTCGCCGCGCGTGGCTGTGTGCAGCGCTTGCACTTCGCGCCGGCCGCGGACCCCTCTGGCACGGCGGTGGCGGGTCACGCCAAGCTCAGGCTGCGCTTCGATCGCCCTTCGACGACGTGAACCTAACGCTTTTGCTTTGCGCGCGGCTCGAGCTCGTCGATGCCCCAGGCCACGAGCTTCTTCTCGAACGTCCAGCGCGGGTGGATGCGGTCGAGGTCTGCCAGATCAGCCTCACAGGCGAAGTCGTAGGCGTTGGCCTCGTCGTTGTACCACTCGCTGTAGCGCAAGGGATAGACGACCTCGTCGTTGTAGAGCGCGAGCATGCGCATCACGAGCGGAGGGAAGCGCTTGTAGGCGAAGCGCGTGCCGTGTTTGTTCACACGCTCGGCAATCTCGACGAGCTCTCGTCCGGTGTGCGCGCACGATGCGATGGAGAAGCTCTGGTTGGAAAACACCTCCGGGTACTCGAAGCAGGTGGAGACCCACTTGCCCACGTCGCGCACGTCGATCCAGTTGACCATGAAGTCTTCAGCGGTGATGCCGGGGAGGTTGTTCTCGCGGATCATCGTCCTCGAGAGCGCCGTCTCGCCGCGGAATGCTTCCTGCGCGGTGTAGTCGACTCGGTGCATCGCGTAGTAGTAGGCGGGGCGATGGATGCAGGTGGTGTTCACACCCTGCGAGCGCAAGAAGTCGGAGATGCGTAGGCGCTGCTCGACCCACCACGGGGCGCGAGGAGCGGAGGGCACGAGCGCGTGTACTTTGTCGGGCGGGAAGACGAGCGTGATGGCCTGCGTGACCGAGTCGTTGGCCTTGATCGCAGACAGGCAGGCTTCGACCTGCCGCATCACCGCGGCTCGGCCACCCACGGGGTCGTTGCCGTGGTTCATGATCTTGCCGGCCTTGCCGGTGTTCGCGGTGAAGTAGAGCACTACGCCGGTGCAGCCCACGAACGCGCGCGTGAGGGTCGAAGCCGAGGTCATGTCGGCGCCTGCGTGCAGTGACAAAAGGCCCGGGTGGGTCTTTTCGGTCTCGACGAGCAAGCGCTCGAGGCGCTTTGCTGCAGCCGTGCCCGGCGTGCGGTACAGGGCGCGCACGCGAAACTTTCGCGTCTTCGTCAGCTCTTCGACGATCGCGTAGCACTCCCAGCCCGTCGCAGAGGTCACGGCGATGCTTGGAAGCGCATCGATGGGGGGCTGTGCGCTTGGGTCCGCTTCGCGCTTCGCCTTGAGCGAGAGAACGGCGTCGACGAGCTGCTTGTTGTGCTTCTTGATGGCCTCTTGGGCCAGCGCGACGGCAGTGTTCCGATCCATGCTGAGTAGCTCCTTACGCTAATTCAAGAACAGAGACTTCACGTTCAAGACACCGACGAAGTGCATGATGGCGGCGATCAGCACGCTGCCTGAGAGCACCTTGGCCCATGCGAAGACCACGCCGAGGAACGTGAACAGAAGAATGAAACCCCAGGGCGGCAGCTCTCGGTGGTACGCCGCGAACCACGTCAGCGTCGAGAGCCCGTAGAGTAGGCCCGACGTCGCGATCGTCACCTTGCGCGAGCATGCAGCGCGCTCGAGCACCCTGACCCAGTAGCCGCGGAAGTACAGCTCGGTGGCGAAGGTGTGGAACGCGGCGCCTGCCAAAAGGGCGAGCGACGTGAGCTGATAGCCGCCACGGTTGCCGAAGCCGATGACGAGACCCAAGCCAATCGCCCAGGCCAAGGCGCGCGGCGATACGCTGTAGCCGTAGTCAGGGCCTCCCGCCTTGTCGAGTCGAGGCAAAAGGAGGGCCATGCCGATGAGGCTGGCGCGGCGCACGTACATCCAGATCGACGTGGGATCGTGGGCCGATTCGGCTTCGCCGTAGCCGGCTATGACCGCGAAGTAGTAC
>CAYNOM010000352.1:0-6754 GCA_964398415.1 uncultured Polyangiales bacterium
TCGCCGGGGCCCTTCTCGCCGCCGCCCTTGGCCTCCTGGGGCTCGCCGCGCGAGGGCTCAGGGCGGGCGGGCTCATCGCTATCCGCCGGAAGGTCTGCATCGACGGGCGTGTCGTCCGGGGGCGGCTCCGGCGGCTTGTCTTCGACCAAGATCAAGTCGGCGAACTGAGGAGGAATGACGTTGATGCCCGTCTCGATCGGCCAGTCGGCATTCTCGAGATACACGACGAAGCCGAAGTGGCTCATGAACGAGAACAACACGAACGCCGTGAACATCCAGTCGATGCTCTTCGCAAAACCGCCGCGCGCAGCCGCCGGAAGCTGCGGGCGCGGCTGCACCGGCGGTGGCGTCACGAACTGAAAGAGCAGCGTGACGTCGCCGATGATGACCTTGCCACGCGAGTTGTCGTTGAGCTTGACCTGGAAGTGGGTGCCGGCATTGCGTGCGGCGCCCGACGTGCGCAGCTGCTCGAGGGTTTGCACGCCGGCCGGAAGACCGACGCGCCCCGACATCTGGTCGGTGAAGTTCAAGATGTAATCACTGCCCACGAGCTGAAAGAGCTCGAAGCGCGGCGGGATACCAGCAGCTCCAACCACGAAGTGGTTGCGCTCGGAGCCGCCCACCGTCACCGTCTCGCGGCGGCGGATGATGCGCTCTTCGATGATCTTGCCGCCCTGAATGACGCCGATACGAAGCACCTTGGGCCCCACGGGCTTGAGATCCACGGCCTGCATGGCCATGGTCATCGCGCCCGGACGTCCTCCCGGTGCCTTCGCAGGCTGTCCTCCCTGCGGCCCTGCCCCTTCGTTCGCGCTCATCACCTGCTCCGTCGCGCGTCCATACCCGTCTTGTCTCGGATACAGACGACGTGCTGCCCAGAAAGTTCTGGCAAGTCGGCCTACTCCCCTACGTCGCGGACGATATCACTCTGCGCGTCCGCCCGTAAAGCTCGCTGCATCGGTCACTTACGTCGCTCGCCGTCCCAAACCTCACCCCCTGCCCCCTCTCCTCGAAGGAGAGGGGAATCGTTCCTGGCGTCTAACGCGGTGAGGTCGCGACATGCGCCTGTAGGACGCGCTGCGCTTGGGTGAGAACGTGGCGCGCTGCCCTTCGAAACGCGGCGAACGCCGCGAAGCAGATCGCGGACGTGCCGATGCCGAGGGCCATCGTCGAGAGCGCGCGTCCAAGGGCCACGTGCTGGGCGAGCCCCGATTCGAGCGCCAAGAGGCCGCCAGCGCCAAACCCCTGTCGGATCGCCAAAATGCCCCCCAACAGCCCGAGCGTGGACGCAAGCGTCGCCGCGATGCGGAGCGTGACGAGGCGACGCTCCGCTTCGTAACGCAGATCGAGAAACAGCGCCTCGGCCGCCGTCGCCGCGTCTTGCTGCCTCGCCACGAGGGCCGCACGGCACGCCCAGCGAAAGGGCGACGCCGCACAGAGCGCCTCGATGCGCTCGAGCCGACCCGCACGAACGCAACGCTCGAGCTCGGTGCACAGACGCCCACTCACTGGAGCCCTGAACCACAACAGGCGTGCGCGCTCCGCGATCACCACCAGCACGGTCAGCACGAGCGCAAGCTGGATCAGCGTGAAGACCGCGTACGTCACGCGAAGCCCGTCAGAAGGGCTCTCGCTGGACGCTCCGAATGACCTCACGCAAGAACGTGGTGCGCAGATCGAGCACCTCGTAGCCGATGTTGGAGCGGTTGAGAATGTAGAAGGCGTTGGGCTTTTGAACCCGGCCTTCGATGGTGATCTCCTCGAGCTGAATCACCTTCGGCTTACGCTTGGCTGCTCCACCCTTGGACTGGGCCGCCACCGGGGCGACGAGGCACAACAGCGCCAGCGTGCAAACGAGACCTCGCAGCATCATTCGCCCTCCTTGGGCGCCGCCTTGGCGGCCTCAGCTTCTCTCGCGGCCCGCGCAGCGTCGCGCTCCTTGGCCACCTTCTCGCGCTCGATGCGCTTCTGCTCGCGCGCGACCTGCTTCTCGATGTCGTCGAGATAGGCGGTCGATGGGTCGTCGCGCTTGAGATTACGCCCCATCATCGAACGGTAAGCACCGAACTCCTCCTTGGCCTTGGCCAAGGCACTGAGCAGATCCATGCTCGGAAATTCCGCGCCAGCCGTCATGTACATGAGGGCCAGGTTGTAGTGCACCTGGGGCAGGTCTTTCTTCATGCGCAGTGCCTTGTCGAAGGCGGTCTTGGCCTTCTCCCACTGCCGCACGGAGCGATAGGCATCTCCGAGCGCCACGTGCACCTCGACGAGCTTCGGTGCGAGCTTCTCGACGGCTTCGAACTGGGCGAGGGCGTCTGCGTAGTTCGCACCCGAAAGCAGCAAGGAGCCGAGCTCCATGCGCGCCTGCGCGTGGTCGGGATTGAGCTGCACCGCGAGCCGAAACTCCTTCAGCGCATCGGCGAGCTGCCCCTCTTCGAGCGCACGCCGCCCTTTGATGAAGTGCAGCTCTGCGTTTTTGTCGTCGACCGCGAGCGCCTGCTCGAGGATCGAGTCGGCAAGCTCGACGCGTCCGGCCTTCAAGTTGGCGCGAATCAGCGACAGCATGGCAGGCACATTGCGCTCGTCGCGGCGCAGGGCCTTGCGGGCGACCGCGATCGCTTCGTCGGGCCGACCAAGCTCGGTCAAGAGGTCTGCGTAGACCGCCTGCAGGGCGAGGTTGCGCTCCCACTGCCTGGCCAGGGGCTCGATGAACGCGAGGCCTTTGTCGGGTTGGCCTTGACGCACGTGGATGACCACGATGCCCTGCGCCGCGAGCTCGTAGTCCGCCTGCGCGCGTAGGGCTCGACGGTAGTAGTCGAGCGCCTGCGACTCCTTGCCTTCGCGATCGTCCATCACGCCGAGCGCATAGAGCGCCGCGTATGCCCCCGCATCGGCCTTGACCGCCGCCTCGAACGCCTTGCGCGCCCCCGCGACATCACCGCCACGTGCGGCCGCCACACCGCGCTCGTACTGGGACTTGGCCTCCCCCGCGAGCGCCTTGCGTACGGGCAGAGGACGCCCCGACTCCGCTTCTGGCGAGCCCCATGGGTTGGCAGGCTTCGCCGGCTGCGCGGTCGTGGGCTTGGTCGCGTCGGGTTGCCCCGGCACCGGCGCCGCCCCAGGCGTTGCGGCAGGTTGCCCTGCAGAACTGCCCGCGTCTGCGCTCGTGGTCGCCTCGGCTCCGGGTGCCGCCTCACCGCCAGCAGCGGCGGCAGGCGCGTCGGGCGTCTTCGGTGTGTCTTTGCCGCACGCGCCAGAGAGCGCAGCGCAGGCTCCTAGGATTAGGGTCAAACGTGTGCCCACGGGGCGAAGACGTTCCATCAGCGGACCTCCGTGGAAAGAGCCGGCGGGGCGACCCCGGACGGCATCGGCAGCACCTGCCCGCGTGGCGCGCGAGAGAACTCGCCGGCTTGATATGCACCCAGCGAGCTGTCCTTGGCCTGCTGCTCTGCAATGCACTGCGCGATGCGCTCGTCGCCGTAGGCACCGAGTCGCGTGATGGCTTGCTGGGTGAACTCGTTGTCGATGGAGCCCACCTTCGCAGCCCGAGCGGCCAAGGAGTAACGCACGACCGCGAAGCACTCGATGGGTCGCACTTGTTGGTCGAGCAGCTGACGGATCGTGTCCTCGATCTGAATGCGCACGTCCTCGCGAGCGTAGTCGGGCAACTTGGCCATCTGCTTTTTGAGATCGGCTGGCACGACGAACGGCGTGTTGAGCACCGCCTTGGCCAGGATCTCGTAGATGCGTCCCTGGCGTACGAACGCCGCGATCGTCCACGACGGGCGGCGATAAGTCATCACCGTGTCGTAGCTCTCGTTGCGCTGCTTGGCCTCGACAGCTCCCGCGTCGATCTGCTTCTTGACGGTGTCGACGTAGGCCTTGAGCGTGGCTGGCGTACCGGGCTTGATCGCGAAAGATTCGAAGTCGTCCACGCCCTTGTCGACGAGGATGAACTTGGCCTGGGCCGCGTACTCCGCGGCGATTGAGCCCGCCGGCTGCCCCGACCGCGCAAAGGCGGCGACGACGTCGGCGAGCGCGGTCTCGTACTCACGCTGCTTGCCCAGCGCCTTGCGAGATTGGGCAATGCGCCAGTAGGCCTGCACGACGAGCTCGCCAGCGTCGGCGTCGGACTTGTAGCGCGTGATGAAGCCCTGCATCGCCGCCACCGTTTCGGTCCAGCGCTGCTGTTTGTAGGACATCTCCGCAACGCGGTAGTAGGCCGCGCGCTTCTCGGCAGGGTCCTTCAGCATCTCCGCCGCGCGCTTGTAGTAGTCGGCCGCACGCGCGTACTGCTGCTGGTACTCGAGAATCTTGGCCGCGTTGATCAAGGCACCCTCGCGACGCGCAGGCATTTCGGGATCCTGCGACTGCTTGAAGCGCTCCGAATCGGCGAGCACGCGATAGTTCTCGATGGCGCGATCGTAGTCGAAGAAGCGATTGGCGTTGAACGCCAGCCGGAAGTAGGCGTTGGCCAAAATCGCGTCGAGATTCTTTTGCTGCTCGGGATCGGCAGCGTCGCGAGGCCCCACCTCGTCGATGATGCGCGAGTACAAACGCGCCGCCGACTCGAAGCGACTCGTACGCTCGAGCGCGATCGCCGCCTTCTCGAGCGCGAGCGGAGCCTGCGGGTGGTTGGGCTCCGCATCGACGGCCGCGACCAACAGCGTGGCCGACGTCTCGTAGAGCTCGATCTGCTCCTTACCCTGGGCCTTCTCCGCCTTGAGGAAGACCTCGACGGCCTTCTTGTACTGGATGTTGGTCAGGTCGGAGCCCGCGAGACACTGTGGCTCTTCCGCGTTCTTCGGGTCCTTGCAGTCGATGTCGCTGACGGGCTCTCCGCTCGCGGAGAACGTGCAGTTTCGCTCGCGCAGATCGTTACCGAGGCGCTCGACCTCCTGCACCTGATTGAGCTGAACGGCCATGTTGCGCAGGTTGAGCCAGGCCACGCGCCCAGTCTCATTTGCGTTCGGACCGGCGCAGTGCTCCTCGTAGATGCGCTGGAAGCGCTCACGGGCCGGACCCCAGTAGCCGTACTGATAGAGCAGGAGCGTGTTGTTGTAGGCGTAGGATGCGCGCACCTTCTCGGTGTCGTGCGCATCGTCGACCCGCGCGAGGTAGAGCTCGCGCGCTTGCGCCATACGCTGAAGCAACGCGGGCATGGCCACCGGCTTCACCTTCAGGGGCTCTCCCGTAGGCTTCGGAGGCTCGGTGCGAATCGTGAGCTCGCCGCGCTGCTCGGCTCCATCGACGAGCCGCTTCAGCGATTCGACCACGCGCCGCGCCGACTCGGACAAGTATTGATCGTCGAGGTTCGAGTCGCGCACGGCCGCGTACTCGCGAGCCGCCTCTTCATAGTTTTCCGACCAGAACAGGGCGTCCGCGAGGTTGTACTGCAGCTCGTAGGCCTGGGGGCTGTTCGGATAGCGCTGGATGTAACTGCGGTAGGCCTTCGCCGCGAGCGAATACTGCTCCTGGGCCTGGCGAATCATCTCCGGATCACGATCCTGCACACCCAGGCGCCTCAGCCGCTGGGCGGTCTGGTGGTGATAGATCGCCGCGTTGACCATCGCCTCCTCGGCGAGCTGCTCCGCACGGCGTTGCTCGATCGGATGCTCGAGGTTGGCGTTCCACCATTCGCTGCCCTCGCCGTAGTTGCCGAGCAGAGCCCGCGCCTGAACCGCCGCGTCCTGGTCGTTGGAGCGGGTGTAGGCGCGCGCGATGTTGTTCTGAACCTCGGGCGACTTCGGATGATTCGGCCAGCGCTTGAGCGCCAGGTTCCAGGCCTCGATGGCCTGCGGGTACTTGGCCTCGTCGAAGTAGACGTCCCCCAAGCCCTGATACACCTCGGCGGTCCACTCGCGATCTTGCTGGATGAGGCTCGCGTCCTGAACGCGCTGGATGCCTGTGGGGAAGCCCTCCTGCGGATCGGGAACCTGGTTCTCGTTCCAGTCGTCGTACGCAAACGCGATGGCCAGGTACTGCACGGACTCCGCACGCAGCTCGGAGCCGGCACGCCCGGTCTTCTTGCGCTCTTCGTCCGACCACTCGACGAGCGCGGCGAAGTTGCGAATGGCTTCGGGGTACTTGAAGGCGCGGTAGTACGACCAGGCCACCTTGTAGAGGGCAAGGTTGTAGTTGCGGTCTTCGGGATCCACGAGCACGCGACGATAGGCACTGATGGCGTTGGCCATGCCCGCGCTCGAGACATCGTAGTCGAAGTGGTACTCGCCGATACGTAGCCACGTCTCCGACTCGAAACGCGAGCCCTTCACGGCCGGCTGACAATCGCCGTAAGGATCCGCCAGCGGCGCGTCTTTGGCCGCAAGCTGGATGCCGCCGATGGTGAGCGAAGGGTTCTTCGCCTCGCGCTCGGCCTTCTCCGCGAGGGCCTCGTCGGGCTTCTCTTCCAGAGTTGCCTTGAAGTCGTACTTGTTGGCACAGACGAGGTTCAACCACGCCATGCGCGCAGCCTCGGGCTGCCCCATCTCGTTGAGGCAGTAGCCGATCAAGTAGTAGACGCCGTCAATGCGAACGTAGTCCGAGAAGCGGGTGATGAGCTGACGGTAGAGGTCGATCGTCGGCGTGAAGTCCTTCTCGGGCTCGGTCATTTCCTCGCCGCGGTCGCGTGCGGCCATGACCTCGAGCAAGCCGTTCTGGAACTGAATGGCGCTGCGCTCGAAGTAGAGCTCGCCAAGCCGGAACATGGCATCCGGCGTATAGGTCGGATCGTCCGGGTATTGCGCGACGAAGC
>CAYNOM010000353.1:0-6750 GCA_964398415.1 uncultured Polyangiales bacterium
CCTCGAGGGCCGTTCGCGCCTGATCGCGCTCGGCACGGGCCTCGTTCTCCCTGCGCTGCGCAAGCTCGACCCGGGCCGACGCTTCCACTTGGGTTGCGTCGACGTCGGCACGCGCCGCACGGAGCTCGTCCTCGAGGCGCGCGATGGCCTGGCGCGCGTCCCGGAGCTCAGCCTCCAGCCGCTCGAGGCGCTCCGCGTCCTCCGCCTGCGTCTCGGCGAAGCGATCGGCCTCGTCGAGCTCACGCTCGAGCGCGCGTGCCCGATCTTCGGACTCTTCGAGGCGCTCCTCGAGGTCGCGCACCACGTCCGTGTGATCTTCGCGTAGCTGGGCAATCTCGGCGCCCAGCTCGCGCACCCTGGCAGCGTGGGCCTCGGCCTCTTCGCGCGCCGCATCCAGCGACGCCTCGGACACCGAGCCTCCCGGAGCACGGGCGGTCAATGCGAGGAGCGCACGCTCCGCTTCCTCGAGACGCAAACGCAGCCCGTTGCGCTCGCCGCGCAGCGCCGCGATCGTCGCGTCGTGCGCGCGATCCACGAGCCTCTGCTCGAGCTCCGCGACGCGCGCGCGCAGGCCCTGAATCGTGCCTTCGAGCTCGGCCGCTGGCGGCCCCGCTTGCAGCTCGAGCCGCGCGATGCGCGCCCGTAGCTCATCGACGCGCATCTGGGCCGCTTCGTGTGCCACCTCGGCATCGAGCGCGCGCTGCACAGCCCGATCGCGCTCCGCCTCGAGCTCGGCGACGCGCGCGTCGTGCTCGACCGCCTCGCTGTGTTGCTGCTCGATGCGACGCAGCTCCTCGATCAGATCGCGCGCGGTGGTCTCATGCGTCGCGATGTCGCGCTCGAGGGTTTGCACGTGCTCGCCGCGTTCGACGAGCTGCTTTTCGAGGTCGATGCACTCCTTGGCCAGCGCCTCGGCTTCGGCCTTCGCGGCGTCGCGCTCCGCCTGGGCGGCGTCGATTTGGGTGTGAACGCCTCGCGCCTGGGCTTTGGTCTGCTCGGCCAACTGCTCTGCCTTGAGCCGAAGCTGGCGCTCGCGCTCGGCCATGCCCTCCTTCTCCGCGACCTCGCTCTCGAGAAAGCGCACGCGCGCGACCGCATCGTCGAAGTCGGCCTCGGCGGCCTCGAGCTTGTGGCTGAGGCGCTCGACGGTCTCGACGGCATGCTCAGCCTGCTCGCGCAGGCCGCGCTCTCGCTCGAGCTCGCGCAGGGCCTGAGCCTCGCGCATCGCCGCCTGCTTCAGCTCGTGCTCGAGCTTCTGGACGACGTCGTCCGCAGGACGAGCGGGAGTCGCGGCATCGGGCCGGCCCGAGAGCTGCACCCACAGGTGCGGATCGGCGCGCAGGGGCCCGTCGGACGCCAACGTGAGGTGCGCGAGGGCAGAAAGGGGCTGTCCGGCGAGCAGCGAGACGTCGACCGCGGCCGGGGAGGCCTCCGCATCGACTCGCTCGAAGGCATGCGCACGCACCGCCGCCTGCCGATAGCTCGCCACGTGATCGAAGTGCTCGGCGCACAGGCGCTCGAGAGCCGCGTAGGGTGTGCCGCCGCCGCGACGCCGCTTCTGGCCCCGCGACTGCGGCGTCGACCACGCGAGCACGCCCTCGGGTGACAGCACGCGCCGCGCCTCGGCGACGAGCTCTGCGCGCGGCTCAGGCAACGCGAGGGCGTCGGTGGACAGCACCACATCGAATACGCCATCCCGAAATGGCAGATCGCCTTCCGCCTGTAGCTCTTCCAACGAGAGCTCTTCCAGGTGACGTGCCAGCGACGCGATGCGCTTGCGCGCCTTGTCGTCGACGGCGCCGATCAGCAGCACCTTGCGCCCTTCGACCAGCGGCAGAAGGTAGACCGCGAGGGCCAGGTCGTCGTCTCGTCGCAGCTCGGTATCTGTCATGGTCCTCTCGAGGCTCGTTCCGTAAGGGAGAGCGCCATAGTTTGATCGTCAAACGCGGGGGGTCAATCGCCAGCGCGGCAGCGCCGGGCCCAAAGGTCGTGTAAATTGTGGCGGGTGCAGGCTGCCGAGTGGAAGGCCGCGAAAAGCGCGCAGGCGCTCACTCGCTATTTGTCCCGCGTTTCTCGGCGCGTGTGGCTGTTCCGAGTGGCCTTGGCTGCCTCTTTGGCGCTGGCCACCGCGTGCTGCGTGGTGCTGGGCGGGGCCTACCTCAGCGGCCCCAACGTGGGACCGCTGGGCGCCTCCCTGACCTGGGGAGCGGCCCTCGCCGTCATGGCGCTCTCGATTCACTACAGCCTCGGCGACACCTCCATCTTGCGTGGGCCACGTCGTGCGCTCTTGCTGCGGTCGCACGACGAATCGCTCTCGGCACGCGCGCGCTCGGTGGTGGAGCTTTCCCTTGCGCCAAACGGCTCGACGGAGTTGATCGAAGCGCTCTCGCGCCGGGTTTGGCAGGAGCTCGAGCCGCTGCCGGCGGCCAAGGTCGCGCCCCGTCCGGCACGCTTCTGGTCGACGGTAGGTCTCGCGTGGCTCGCGGCGCTCTTGGCCTCGGCCGTGCTGCTGACGAACGGGACGACCCTCTCGGGGCTCTACGCGCTCACGCACCCAGGACAAGCCGACCCCTCAGGCACGCCCCTCGGTCTGTGGGTCGAACGCCTCGATGCCACGGTCACACTGCCCGCGCACCTCGGCGGCACCTCGCGTCCGCTGCTGAATCCGCGGGTGATCGAAGCGCCCGCCGGGAGCCGGATCGAGCTCGTGCTGAAGCCGCGCTTCGCGGTCGAACGCGCCGCCTTCGCGCTGCCCGATCGCACTCTTTCCTTCACGGCCGCCGACGACGACACCCTGCGCTTGTCGCTGACGGTCGTGCGCGGCGGCGACGTCGTGCTGCGCGGACGCGTGCGCGGAGATTGGATCGCCGATTCCACGGCGCGCAAGCTGGTGGTGCAGGGCGACGGCGCACCCGCCGTGACCTTGAGCATGCCGACGAGCGACGTCGAGGCCGCGCCCGAAGAGCCTGTGCCCTTCGTGTTTCGCGCGCAGGACGACCACGGGCTCGGCGCGCTCGAGCTGGTGGTGCAGCTCGCCGCGGGGCGAGAGCGACGCGTGCGTCTGCAGGGCTTCGAAGAGGACGGGGTGCTCGACCACAGCGCGAGCACGCAGGTCACTCCCGCCGACTTCGGCGCGCAGCCAGGACGCTCGCTCACCGTTTGGATCGAGGCGCGGGATCGCGATCTGTTCAGCGGCCCCAACGTGGGGCGCTCCGCCGTTCGCACGATCACGGTCGGCAAGGCCAGCGACGCCCATGGCGCTCCGGTAGCCCTCATCGTGCGAGCGCGCGACGCGGCCGTCGACGCCCTCGGTACACGTCTCGCAAGCGAGGTGTCAGAGCGCTCGCGCGAGGCCGCGTCACGCGCAAACGACCTCAAAGCCTCCGTGCGCGCGCTACTCCAAGAGCTGGCCACCCTCACGGCCGCCTACGAGAAGAGCTCCGCCGACAGCCAAACGGCATCGGTGCTGCACGACATGGAGCGCCGCATCGACAAGCTAGGCCGCACCGAGCGCAAGGCCGCAGGGGCCGAAGACCTACGCGACTTGAAGCGCATCGATGCGGACACGATCGCGGAGCTCGAGGACGACACCTTGTGGTTGAGCGATCTCGTGGGTCGCGCGCGGCTCTCAGGCGCCGCGGGCGTGCTCGATCAGCTCGAGGCGACGCGTGCGCGCATGCACGAGCTCCTGAACCAACTGAAAGCCAGCGACGACCCGGAGCAACGAAAGCAACTCCTCGAGGAGATCGCACGCGCCCGGGCAGCGCTCTCGGAGCTCGCGCAGCGGCTCAGCGAAGCGCGCGGCGACGTGCCGAGCGACTTCGTCAATTACGACGCCCTGGCCGAGCAGACCCAAGACGATCCGCTGAGCGCCCTCGAGAACGCGCTCGAGCGCGGTGATGTGGAGGCGGCCGAACGCGCGCTCGCCCAGCTCGATCAGCAGCTCGATGGGCTGAAGAGTGGGCTGTCGCAGGGCGAGCAGGCCTTCGCGGCCGCGCGAACCGCGCCGCGCAATCAGGCCCTCGACGCCGCGCGCGCCGAGATCGACAGCTTGTCGCGGGCCCAGAAGGCGCTGGCCAACGACACGAGCCGACTCGCCCACGGCCAGTCTCAGCGTGCGCTCGACGACTCCGACTTCCGCCAGCACGCGGGTGAGCTCGCGAAGAAGGCAACGCAGCTCGAGGAGCGAGTGCGCCGGATGGAGGCCCAGAAGGCGCAGCCCTTGGTCGCCGAGAACCAGGCGAGCGCAGCCCAGCGCCTGCGTGACACCGCCGATGCCCTACGCCAAGGCGACGCGCACGAAGCCTCCTCCATGGCCGAGCGCGCCGCCGACCAGCTCTCGATGCTCGCCTCGGAGCTGGACATGGACGCCCGCATGTACCCGGGCCCCGACGGCTCGCGAAAACACTCTGCGCAAGAGTCGATGGAGCTCGCGAGAGAAGCACGAAAGCTAGCCCAAAGCGTGCGCGAGCACGCGCCGCGCGCCGCAAGCGCCGAGCCCACCGCGGAGGAAGCCTCGGCGCTGCGCGAGCAATCGTCGGCCCAGCGCACGCTGGCACGGGAGGCAGGGCGCGTGGCCAACGAGAGCGAGGGCACGCCCCCATCCGTGCGCGATGGGTTGTCGCGGGCGCGTCAGTCGATGGAGAGCGCGGCCGAGGCCATGCAAGGCGGTGATCCGAGCGAAGCGCAAGCCCACCAAAGGGACGCCCTCGATCGCCTGGGAGAGCTCGAAGACGAGCTATCGCGGGAGCAGATGGCCCTTGGCGACAGGCCCGGTTCGGGGGAGCGCGACGGTCGCGCCGGGGGAGACGACAAGGTCGAAATCCCGACGAGCAGCGAGAACGCGCGGCGCGCCGACCTGAGGCGCCGTGTGCTCGATGCACGACGCGCGCGGGCGCCCGAATCCTTCTCCGACGCGGTGGAGCGCTACTACCAGGAGATCCTGCGATGAGGCTGTTCTGGCCAGCGCTCGCGCTGTTGTTGTGCCTCGGCCACACAGGCCTCGTGCGCGCAGCGCCGCAAGACCTCGACCACTTGCGCGCGAGCGTCGAGGCGCTCGACGCGGCCGACCCCGAGCTCGCCAAGCAGCGCCTCGAGCAGCTTTCGCCCGCCGCTTCGAGCCTGCCGGAGGCGCGCTTTCAGCGCGGCATGGTGCTGTTTCATCTGGGCGAGTACGCCCAGGCGGCCTCGGAGATCGAGCACGCCATCGCAAACGCCCCGCGCTCGTCGCGCATGGCCGAGTGGCGGCAGGTGTTGAGCTGGGTCACGGCAGCACGCGATCTGACCCGCGACTTCGACGAGGTGCGCTCTGGCGATGGCCGCTACCTGGTGCGTCACGCGCGAGGCGTCGATGAGGTGCTCGTCAGCTACGCGCTCGACTCGCTCGAGAGGGCCGATGCTGCGGTGCAGAAGCTGCTCGGCATCCACCTGCCCTCGCCGATTCGGCTCGAGATCTATCCGTCCGCGCGCGCCCTCGCGAGCGTCTCGAGCTTGTCGCTCGAGAACATCGAGACGAGCGGCACCGTGGCCCTGTGCAAGTGGAACCGGCTGATGATCGCCTCGCCGCGTTCGCTCCTCTACGGTTACCCCTGGCTCGACACGATCAACCACGAATTGATCCACCTGGCCCTGACTCGGCAGAGCCAAAACCGCGCGCCTGTGTGGTTTCACGAGGGCCTGGCGAAGCTGTTCGAGCGCACCTGGCGCGGCGACGCGCCTGCCGCCTACCTCGCCCCCTCGACCCTCGCTTTGCTCACGGACGCAGCCAAGGGAAAGAAGCTCATCGCCTTCGATCGCATGCACCCGTCGATCGCGATGCTTCCGTCGCAGGAGGACGCGGCCCTCGCCTTCGCACAGGTGGTCACCTTCCTCGAGCGCTTTCGAGACGAGCGCGGCGATGCGGGGCTCACCGCCGCCATCGATGCCATCCGCCGAGGCAAAGACGCGCGCGAGGCGCTGTCGGGCGTGGCGGGCGAGAGCTTCGCGAAGCTCGAGAAAGACTGGCAGCACGGGCTCGAGCAAAAGCCACGAAAGAAAGGCGCGACGAAGGGGCCAGAGCTGAAGCTACGCTTCGTCGACGATCCGAAAGGTGCCGACGAGTCGCTCGACGTGCCCGTGGAGCGCGCGCGCAAGCACCTGCGCATCGGCGACCTCCTGTGGGGACGCGGACACAAGCCGGGGGCGGCCCGCGAGTACGAAAAGGCGCGCAGCTTCGCCCCGAGTGATCCCATCCTCGCCTCACGTGTGGCGCGCGCCCAGCTGTCCGGGGGCAAGGCGCAGGCGGCGCTCTCCGCGCTGGACGCCGCCCTAGGCGGGCACCCGAGCCATGCGCCACTCCACGCCCTGCGTGGTACGGCCCTGCTTCAAATGGGCCGGAGCAACGAGGCCGAGGACGCCCTGCGCGAGGCCATTCGCCTGAACCCCTTCGACCCCACGCCCCACTGCGAGCTCGCCCGCCGCAGCCAGAACAACTCCGAGCAGACGCGGGAGCGTCGGGCCTGCGTGCTGCTCGGCGGCCCGCCCCACCGGTAACTTCGCACGTGTAGGTCGATCACACGCGTTGGCATGCCGGCGCGGACAACGGTACGCTGGCGAAGCCGATGGCGTTCGACCCAAACTTCGATCACGGAACGAGCACACCCGCCGTGTCTTCAACTTCGACGAGCGACGTCGCCCGCGTGGCCGAGCTCTCCCACGCGCAAGCGCGCATCGTGTCGGAGATCAAAAAGCGCATCGTCGGGCAGGACGAGG
>CAYNOM010000354.1:0-2385 GCA_964398415.1 uncultured Polyangiales bacterium
CTCGTAGCGCCCCAACACGCCCACGTCGGTGGGACTCGGTGGGAGCCCTTCGAGCTCCGCCGGGACACGCTCGCCGCTCGGCCAGCGTCGGTCCGGGCGACGCAAGGTCTCCGACGCGTCCGATGCGCAGGGATGGCCGACGTGCAGGGTGACGAGGCCCTCTCCACACGCGTAGTCGGCGATGAAGTGCACGGCCTCGCGCGGCATGACCACGCGCTTCGCGCGCACGACGGCGTCGCGCCCGACGCGCTCGCGCTCCACGAAGTAGAAGCTCGTGTAGGGCCGCTGGCGCGAGAGCGGCCAGTGGTTCGGCGAGAGGAAGCGTCCGAGCTCGAGCCGAAACGCGGTGTCGGCGAGCACGACCCAGCGCTCGGTGATGGCGAGCTGATGGAGCGACTGGACCCGGAGATCGCGGCCCTCCTCATCGACGATGCGGCTCGCGCGCAGCGCTCCTTCGCCCTTCCAGTGCAGAAGCCGCACATGCGCACCCGTTACGACCGCGCCGAGCGAGTAGTTCGCGAAGTAGGTATCTCCCGTCCGGTCATCGTGGGCGGGGTGCGCCCCTGTGAGGATGGGCGGAAAGCGCCACGGCAGGTCGAGCGCGAACGCCTGCCGCCAGTCGTTCCGCGAGCCTACAGGGGCGATGACCTCGAGCGTTGTCGGATTCACCTCCCAAGGGCGGCCCGCGTCGTAAGTCGCAAACAGACGGCCGCTCTGGGGCATGGTGAGAAAGGCCGTGTTCAGCTCGTTGCGCACGCCGTACACAGGCGAGATGCGCGCGATGTGGCGATTGCGAAAGCGCCGCAGCGGCTGGCCTCGCGTCTGCTCGTCGAGGCGCTGGCTCGGGTCGCGCAGGAGCCTGCTCTTGAGCCGAGCAGTCTGCTTGTGGAAGTCGACGCGGATCGCCATGGCGTCGCCATTGAAGACGGGCGAGCCATCGCCCCAGGGCACCGGGGCCAGCACGAACAGATGCCCTGCAAGGCCTGCGGGCACAGCCCCTTCTACGGCATAGAGGTCGACGTCGAGCTCGCGACGCGAGCCGAGCATGATGGAACGCGGTACGGTCACGCTCTCTCCTTGATCACGCCTGGGGAGGGCGTGTCAGATGGCCTTCACGAGCGCTGCGATGCGCTTGGCGACAGGCGCCGTGATGTCGGGGTCGGCCCAGTAGCGGGTGTGGGCGTTCCAGACGAAGCCCGTGTGGACGGCGATGTCTGCGCGCACCGCCTGCGCGTACGACTCGCTCACCGGCTTGAGTGGATAGCCAAGGACGTCGTTGGGAGCGTAGTAGTTGAACCACCCGGCCTGTTCGCGAAACGCCTGCTTGTTACGAAAGGCCAACTCGGCCGCCTCTCCCGGCACGCGTACTGCGAAGACCTCTTCGGGGCGCAGCGTCAGCGTGAACAAGGGGAGGTTACAGCCCAGCGTGATGAGCGCCGACACCGTCTCTCCGCGCGTGAGTGGCGAGTCGCCGCGCGCCCACGGCGTGTCGTGCTGGGCGTCCCAGAGGTAGTTGCTTACCATCGCGCAGCCGAGCGAGTGGGCGATGATGACGATGGGCGCGTGCTCGTGACGGTCGAGCATCTCCTGCATCTCGTTCAGCGTCGTCTCGATGCGCGCGTGGATCGCGCCGTAGTAGCGAGACTCCGAGTTGGCAGGGCCGAGATAGGACGCGACGTCGCCGAGTCCGCTCACGATGAGCTCACGCCGCAGCCGAATCCAGTCGACATTGGCCTGCTTGCGCATGCGCTGGAGCAGCGCGTCCTGTCGCCCATCGAGCAAGTCGCCCCAGTACACCGACTTGAAGATGATCGCGTTCGCATCGACACCGCGCCGCTCGATGCCTCGGCGCAGCTGCGTGCTCATGGTATCGGCAAAGCATGGCTGCTGATGCCCCATGCCATGAATGAACAGCACTCCCAGCTTTCCCATCAGTCTTTCCTTTCGTGCGCACGCGTGACGGCTCACGCAGCGTGTGCGCGCTCGTGCGTGGCCCCGGCTTCGCGCTCGTTCAGACCTGGTCGCTCTTGTCGTCGGCGAGGCGCGTGGCGGTTCGCGGTGGCTTTCCGCTCAGGCACAGGATCGCGTCGCGCAAGGCCATGAGGGCTCCCTCGACCCGCACCATCACGGCGGTCTGCTGTTCGGTCAGTCGAACCACTTGCTCGTTGACGGCCTTGAGATCGCGATACACGCGGTACAGGGCGACCACGAGCACGGCGATCAACCCATAGATGCCACCCGTCTCGAGGGCCCTGGTCACGGAGATCAAGTTTGGCTCCACGGTGCTCCTCCTTGATTCATGGGGTGTCGAGGCAGCCTCACGCGCCGCACGTCACCGCTCGCGAGATCGGCAGCCTGTTCGAATGCCTCACGGGGACTGAGGCC
>CAYNOM010000354.1:2485-5274 GCA_964398415.1 uncultured Polyangiales bacterium
GCCCGCGCATCGTCGCACTCGCGCAGCATGGGCATGAGGGCGTGTAGATCCGCGTCCTCTCTGCACGTGTGAGAGAGCCAGCGCGCGAGCGAGCCCCAGCATGCGGTGGAGGTGACGCCCTCGGTGAGCGCCACCAGGTGATCGTTCTTGCTGCAACGCAGCATCGCGCCGAGCTTCGACCTCAGTGCATCGGCGTCCATCATCCCACCTGATAGGCTGCGACGTTGATGCGCAGGGCGACGCTGTTACGGTTCTGCGCGCGGATGCGGGCGCTTGCGCCGTTCGAGAGCTTGTCGAACCAGACGCGAATGTTCGCGGTGTACGTGCCATTGAACCATCTGCGTCCGTTGGACCCGTCCGCGTCGAAGGTGTCGTAGGACCAGACCAGAGAGTCGGGCATGGGCGTCAGCGTCGTGAACGTGTGCGTCGCGTTCGGCTGAACCTCCTCGGCCCCCACGTACACACGGCGCCCGTAGCGCGCGTCATGGTCTGACGACCCCGCATGGGCATTGAGCTGGTTGAGGATGCCCTGCAGCTGCGAGAGCAGCGTGCCTGCGCCGACTGCGCGTGGATTGCCTGCGAGAGCAGCGCCTCCAATGAGCGAGGTTCCTTCGCTTGCGCCCGTCGAGCGCAGGTCGTCGACCAGCTCCTGCAGCTGCGCCTGCACGGTCGTGCCGGCGAGGTTTCGGTAGGCAGCGGCCGAGATGCGATCGGCGCGTAGGCCCTGCACGAGCTCTTGCAGCTGCGCCTGCACGCTCTCCGTGGTGATCCAATGATGCGGAAGCGCCCGGATGGCCGCGGCGTTGTGTGCGGCGGAAGCTGCGCCAAGGTGCGCGTTGAGAAAGCTCAGCAGCGCCGACAGCTGCCCGTCGACAGACCCGGCCGCGAGTGCCCGTGGCGTTCCCGGCACCGCGTCTGCGCCCACGAGCGACGCGCCCGCAGCTCCATCGACTGCGCTTGAGAGCTTGGTCGCGACCTCGTCGAGCGCGCCCTGCACGGTCTGCGCCGTGACGAAGCCATTCGGCGTGTGGTCGATGTCGCGCGAGCGATGACGACGCTCGGTGGCGTCGAAGTGTCGTGCGAGCACCTGATCGACGACGTCGAGCGTGGCTTGAAGCTGCGGGGCCGCGGGCCTCAGCACCTGCCACAGCTCAGCAAAGACGCCCACCGAGCCGGAGCGCGCGAACACGAAGGCTTGGCGACGCGACACGTCGAGGTGATCGGCGCGTACACGGTCGACGCCAAACTCGCGCCGGACGTCGCACACCAGAAGCTCGTCGTCTTCGAGCGGCACGCGCAGGGCCGAACCCACGGCCGACTCGGCGCCCTGGCGCACGACGAGCTCGAAGGACTCATCCTGGCGGAAGGACACGCGCTGGCTGTTGCCATCGGTGCGCTCGTCGGTGAGCACACGATCGAAGCGCAGAAACACGCTCACCCAGCGCTCGTGTCCGGGGGTGAGCACCTCCGTGGACACGCCGACGGAATCCCGTGCAACGCCCACGGTCTGCCCGGAGCCAAAGAACATGCGCTGCCCCACGCGGTCGTAGGCGCGCGCCGGGCCATTGAGGTCGACCGACAGGTCGGCGACAGGCTCGTGCGGCGTCGGCACCGCGCCAGCGACGATCCCGAAGATGCCGAGATCGGCCGCAAGGTTGCGATCGGCTCGCTCGAGCAGCTCGAACGCAAGGTTGAGCTCTTGCTCTGTGACACGCTGACGAAAGAAGAAATGGACGCGATCGGCCATGAGCGCTCCGTGCACGCGGCGCGTGCGGCGTTGGGGGGGACGAGGGAAGGGAAGGTCAGCCGAGGATCGTGGTGAGCCCAAGCTCCGCCTCGCCGAGCTCCCAGTGCTCGACAAGGATTGGCGCCGTGGGCTCCAAGATCTCGATCAAGTGAGTGTGGGCTGGTTTCGCCCAGAAGATGATGGCGCGAAGCCGGCGCCGCTCCTCCGCGGATAGCAGCCTCGGCACTCGGACGCTGAACGCGTACAGCGCGAAGCGGTTCGATGGGCCGAGCTCCCAGTCCACACCGAGCAGCGACTCACCAAGAGTAAGGGGCGTGCCCGAGTAGGTCGTGATCTCCTCGAGCTCGATGCCGAGCAGAAAGCGCGCGGCGACTCTCAGCCCCTTCTCGGTGCCCTTGAGCCGATACAGCTCGACGAGCACCGCGACGAGGCGTCGCTTGTCGAGGTCGTCCAGCACGAGCTCGAAGGGGTTACCCAGGTCGCGAAGCCATAGGTCGATCAGCGCCTCGGGCGCACGTTCGATGTCGATGTCCTCGGTGATGCGATCGATGTCGACCAGCAAGAGGTCGACGATCTCCTGAAGGCAGCGGATGAAGCGCGCGAGGTCGGTCGTCTCGTCCGCGCGGCGAAGGTGCATCGGGAGCATTCGCCACAGGTCGAAGCGACGCTCGGAAGGCCGCGGAGCTCGGTAGCCGCGAAAGCGCGTGGTGGCGTCGACGAGCGTGTTCCCCGCCAGGTCTCGAATGCCGTGCACCCGCAGCTCGTAGAGCACGTCCGGAGTCATCTCGGGGTGCACGGTCAGCTCGAGCCGTGATTCGGTGGCGCGCGCATGCACAAGCTCGAGTGGCACCGCCGGTCGGTCGATCGCGATGAAGGACGCGGTGACCGATTCAGCAACGACCGGTTCGTCGAAGCTCGCGAGCAGCAGGGTCGGCGACTGCGCCTCGGCGGCGAGCAGGGTGGGAGCGGTGAAGTCTTCGATCTCGAAGCTCCACGCCTCGTCAATCGCGTCTTCTCCTGCGCCGACAGCCACCCGCACGGA
>CAYNOM010000354.1:5374-6749 GCA_964398415.1 uncultured Polyangiales bacterium
CGGCCCGCAGGTCGTGTGAGCGCGACCTGTTCGACGACGAGCTTCGGTAGAGCGACCTCAGTCACCGTCCTCGACCAACTCCAGACGAAGCGCGACGACGTGCAGACCTTCGTCCAGAGAGACGTTCACGGCGAGGTCGCTGATGGACTTCACGTCGCCGGCACGCGCCAAGACCCGCGCCCGCTTGGTGCCGTCAACGCACAGAGACACCTCCCACGCGAGTCCCGGTGCGAGGTCATCCTGCACTTCGACCGTGCCTCGGGTGCGCAGCAGCCGCTCGGCAGTGAGATTCACCTCCTGCTCCGCCTGGACATGATCGCCAGGACGAAGACGCGCCGTGTGGCCTGGGCTCAGGTGTCCGAGCACCAGCACCGCGGTTCGGGGCTCGGTAGAGAGCACCACGCGCCCCTGCGAGCGTCCCAGGTCGCTTGTGAAAGCGTCGAGCTCCAACGCCAGACTCCAGCGTCAGGTTTGACGGATGACCTCGAGGTGATCGAAGTACGCGCGCCTTGTCACGTCGCGCACCGAGAAGCCGAAGCCAGCACGCCCGGAGGTGAAGGGCTGTGAGCCGGTGTTGATGGCGAGCTGGTCGTCGATGAACCTCGGCATGCCGTCGATCTCCTGCCACTCGGGCGTGGTGCCGAGGGGATGCAGCGCGAGGTCGTTCATGAACGCCTGCAACACGACGTCGCCGTTGTCGTTCACGATGGCGTCGAGCCTGAGGTGCAGCCAAGTGCCCTGCGCAAAGCTCTGACCTGAGCGCAGCAGCGCTCCCGGCCCGTCGGATTCGCCGATGCCGCCCAGGATCGTGCCCTTCTTCAGGACGATGCGGTGCGGGTCTTCGTCGGAGAGGCCGAGCAGGTACGCGCTGTCGCGGACCGAGGGGCCTCGCGCGCACAGGAAGAGACACGGCGAGAAGCCGGTGGCGCCTCCGGAAGGGCCGCGCTGCACGGCGCCTCGAATGGACCCGCCCTTGGGCATCGGCGCGAAATTCGCCTGATTGACGAACAGGCCCACCGCGCCCTGGGTCACGAGGAGCGAGTTGAAGCCGAAGACGAACTGTTCGCCGCCGGGTGGCGTGGGTACGCCTGCGGTCACGCCGCGGTCGACCATGTTGATGTCGAGACCGTCGGTCAGGTACGTCCAGTCGGTGCTTGCCATGGGGTCTCCATGATTCCAGATTCTGGAATGTGGAATGGCCGAAGGTTGCGGGAGCTGCGAAGGAGGCGTCACGGCCGTGATGCCGACTGCCAGTCGGTGTCGAACATCTCGGCCAAGTGGCCTCCAAAGGCAGCGTGCGTGCTTGCGACGTGGGCCAGAGACCACGCAAACCCGTCGTTCTTGAATCCCCGGTCGAACTGCTCGATCGGCGCAT
>CAYNOM010000355.1:0-6721 GCA_964398415.1 uncultured Polyangiales bacterium
CGCCTCGATCTTCCTCTACATCGGTGAGCTGTGCCGATACCTGCTCAACACCGAGAAAAGCCCCCACGAGCGAAACCATCGCCTCAGGCTGGGCGTCGGCAATGGCCTGCGCCCCGACATCTGGCTCTCGTTCCAGCAGCGCTTTGGAGTGCCGCTGATCCGTGAGTTCTACGGCGCGACCGAGGGCAACGCGCCGATCGTGAATTTCGAAGGGCGCCCCGGCATGGTCGGACGCCTCAAGCCCGGGCAGGTGCTCGTGCGCTGCGACGAAGCGACTGGCGAGATCCTGCGCAACGCCCAGGGGCGCTGTGACAAGGTCTCGGTGGGCGACAAGGGCATCCTGCTCGGGCGCATCAATCGGCTGTTCAGCTTCGATGGCTATGTCGACAAGGCCGCGACGCAGAAGAAGGTGATCGAGGACGTTTTCGAGGCGGGCGATCGCTACTTCAACTCGGGTGATCTCCTACACCTTCATCCGGATGGCTGGGTTTCCTTTGCAGACCGGGTCGGCGACACGTTCCGCTGGAAGGGTGAGAATGTCTCGACGAACGAGGTCGCCGAGGTGCTGAATGCCGCCGAAGGCGTGCTCGAGAGCAACGTCTACGGCGTGCACGTGACGGGTGCGGAGGGACGCGCGGGCATGGCCAGCGTCAACGTAGACGGCGAGCTCGACCTCGAGCGCTTCTCCAAGCACGTATGCACGAAGCTCCCGGCTTACCAGCGCCCCTACTTTTTGCGCGTGCAGAGCGGCATGCGCATCACGGGCACCTTCAAGCACCAAAAGGTCGACTATCGCGACGAAGGGTACGACCCCGCTAAAGTCAAGGATCCTCTCTATTTCCTCGATGGCGACCGCTACGTCCCCATCGATGAGCCCCTGTACAAACGCCTCGCGGCCGGCGAGGTCGGGCCCCGCTGACGACAGCCCTAACGCCATGCGCCTTTGGTACACTGAAGGCGCACTTCGATGCGGGGATCCCAACACTACCTCTCGGGGCTCTCGACCCTTCAGGAGATCGATGACCCCGACGAGAGGCGGGCCACGTGGCGCCAGAGCATGGCGACGCTGGCCGAGCTCACGATGGAGTCGCGCGGCGCGCCGCTCGAGGGGCAGAGCCCTGAGCTGCTTTTGGCCAGCGTGCGCGCGGCGGTGGCCGCCAACCTGATCGAAGATCTCGGGTTTTTGTCACCGCCGGCGGCGGCCTGTGCCCTGTATGGGCTGGCCTCGGCGCTGCCCATGGGGCCAGAGCGCCGCGAGTTGGGGCGGCGCGTGCTCGTGCGCCTGCACGAAGGGGATGCCAACACCTTCGTCGCGCTGGCGACCGCACTCGCGCTCGGCTCCACGCGCGCCTTCGAAGGGGCTGCCGTACGCGCCCGCGTGGGCCTGTCGCTGGTGTTGCCGATCGGCACGGGAACGCGCGCCGACGCCCTGGCCCTGGCCCTGATCTCACGGCGCGAGCTGGCCCAGCGCTGGCTCGTCGAGCCCTCGACGGGGGCCCTGCCCGCGCGACGCATGGCTTCGCGTCTGCTCGAGCGCGCGGCCCGCGAGGCCACCCGGCGTGCCGTGCAGGGCGACGATGGGGGCGTGTGGCTGTTCGACTCCCACGTCGTGCAAACTGCTTGGAACACCTTGATGTCGGATCGGGAGCCGCTCGTGTGGCGTCACATCGCCACCGCGCGCGGCCTTCTGTCGGCGGTGGTGCCGCGCTTCGCCGAGGAGGTGGAGCGCGAGCTGCTCACGTCCCAGTCGATGGCGCGCGGGCGCCGCGGAGCCGCGTCCCTGGCGGCGCGGGTCGCGATTCGTCCCGAGGAGGCCGTCGCGCGGGCGCGCGAGCTGCTCAACGGTGCGGCATTCGCGCGCGACCCTGGGATGGCCGCGGCGATGATCTACGGCCTGCCGCGTGCGGCCGAGGTGGAGCCCGACGCCGCGGAGCAGCTCTTGCTGGCCGCGGTGGAGAAGGGCGGTGCGCCGGCGGCGGAGGCCCTGGTCGAGCTGCGCCACGAGTGGGTCGGTACTGACTTTGGCCTCAAGGCAGCCGAGGTGGCGCGCGTTGCCCTGCGCCAGCGCCTCGGACGAGCGAACGGCGACGACGGTCACGCCGCGCTGATCGACGTGTTGTGCGAGGAGCTGGGCGAGACAGGGGAGGGCGCACCCGGTCTGCCGGGGATGGTGCTCGGCGCGCTCACCGCGTTTGCAGATTCGGGCGCGCGGCTCGCCTACGAGCAAGCGCGCCTGTCACTCGAGCGAGCGGAGACGCTGGTGCGCAGGCTCGAGCTCCTCGACGAGAACGACGGCGCGCGCGCACGCGAGGAGGTGTTTCGCGCGCTGCACGAGCTCGACGTCGGCTTGCTCGAGTCGTCGACGATGGCCGATCTGTTGTGCCTCGGCGCCTTCGCCCAGGACACCCACAAGGTTCTCGCGCCCTTCGACGACCTCGTGAGGCGCCTTCAGCGCGTGCTGCTCGAACGCGAGCGCGAGCCCTATCAAGGCAGCGAGGACGTGCCGCACCTGACGCTGCGCATGCGGCGGCTGCGCTCCCTCTTGCACGTGCTCGACGTGGAGCTCGGACACGACGCGAGCCACGCCGAGCTGATCGATGAGCGCCGGGAGGCGTTGCGGCTCTTGCTCGAGCGTGTGCGCGAAGACGCGCCGAGCGCCATGGACCGCATCGTGCACGCGGCCATCGCGCGTACCACCGATTGCCTCGTGCGCACGGAGACGTTCGAGCTGAGCGACGCCGTCCTGGCTGCCGCCTCCTACGTGCCCACCCCGGAGGGCTTCGCCGCCCTGTCCGAGGGCTCGATGCTGCCCGAGGTGAAGCAAGCGCTGAAGCTCCTCGCGTCGCTCGTGAAGACGCTGCACAAGGTGTCGCACGACCTCACGGGTCAGCGGGCGTTGATCGAATCGCTGCTCGATCTGTGTCGCGCGCTGCCCGCGGAGAGCTCGCCGCGCACGGAGGGGTTGCGCGCATCCTTGCTGCGCCTTTCGCGCGCGCTCGAGCACGTCGTCGCCACGCGCTCCTTGCGCGACCTCGCGGAGGATAGGCGCACCATGCAGCTGCTCGAGACCGCGATCGACGACATCGTGCGCCTGAGTGCGGGTGTGCGGCGGCGTCTCGGTGCGCCGGGCGCGGATGCCCCGCCGACTTCGGGGCACGGGGTGTGGACGCTTGGCCTCGCCATCGAGCGCGCCAGCACCGACGACGAACGCGCTGGGCTCGAGCTCACCCTCGAGACCTTGATCGACAGCCTGCGCGCCGAGCTGCCTCCCGTGTTTGCCGCCGTCATCTTGCGCGTCCTGCGGCCCTTGCTCGAACGGCCCCTCGATTCCTCTGCGTTCAAGAGCCCACCGAGCTTCGTGCCAGGTCCCATGGACGATCGTCCCTTGCCTGCGTGGCTTCCGCCTGCGCGCACGCTCGGGGGCTTTTACGTGCTGCGCGCGCTGGGTGCAGGCGCGGGCGGCTCGGTGTTCGTGGTGAAACGCGCCGAGGAGCGCTCCGATCCCGCTGCCACGGAGCTTGCCCTCAAGGTGCCCGAGTACGATGGCAGCGCCGCGCGCGCCCTGAGCGAGGACGAGTTCATGCGCATGTTCCGCCAGGAGGCGGGTGCGCTGCTCGCGGTGCCGCCCCATCGCAACCTCGCGAGCTTCGTGACGTTCGACGCGGGGGCACGGCCGAAGCCCATCCTCGTCATGGAGCTGATCGAAGGGCCCACCCTCGAGCGCGTGCTCGCCAAGGGAACGATGGACGTGGCGCACGCGCTGTCGATCCTCGACGGCATTCTCGCGGGCCTCGATGCGATGCATCACGCAGGGGTCGGTCACCTCGACGTCAAGCCCAGCAACGTCATCCTGCGCCCTCGTGAGGCGGCCTCGAGCGAGCCCGTGCTCGTCGACTTCGGTCTCGCGGGCCGGCACGTCCGACCGGGCTGCGCCACGGGCAACTACGGTGCGCCGGAGGTGTGGGGGATGCATGTCGAGCGCGGACAGGCCTCGCCGCAGCCGGTCGATGTGTACGCCCTCGGCTGCGTGGCCTACGAGATCATGACCGGGCAGGTGCTGTTCGACGCACCGACCGAGATGGCCATGATCGCCGCCCACATCGGCCATGACGGAGAGCCTTTCGGGGTGTCGGCGCTAGCACGCGACCCCGAGCTTCGGCCCTTGGCCGCCTTTCTTGGACGCTGTCTACGACAAGACCCACGGCAGCGTGCGAGTGTGCCAGAGCTTCGCCGCGAGCTGCGCGAGGTCTCGGCGAGCCTCCGTGAGCGTGCCTGGCCGCTGCAGGTTCCGTCCGACGCGCCCTTCTAAAGTGGTACGACATCTCCGTGAGGTCACCGCTCGAGCCGCGCAAACAGGGCAGGATTGCACTCGCGAAAGGTGCGTCGGTGCGGCGTCTCGCCACGCTCGTGCTGCGCGATTGTGCGCTTCAGGTCGAGATCAACGCACGCGGTGTGCTCGCCTCGGACGACCCACGCTTCGTGCACCAGATGCGGGTCGGCATCCGCCGCACGCGGGTCGCGCTCGCGCTGTTTCGGCGCCTCCTTCCCACTCGTCGTGTCGCACAGCTCGAGCGTGAGCTGAAGCGCGTGTTTCGAGCGCTCGGTGTGCTGCGCGAGCTCGATGTGCTCCTCTCAGACCTCGGGCGCTTCTCCGAACAGCTCGCGACGACGGCCGATCCCGCAGCCCTCGAGGGCGCGCTCGACGCTGAGCGAAGCCAGCGCAGAAAGCGCGTACGCAAGCTCCTGAAGGGCTCGCGCTTCAGGCAGGCGTGCGCGGAGCTCCAAGCATTTCACAAACAGTTCGAGGAGTCGGCCAAGGGCAAAGAGCGCGCCGAGGCCTTTCTCACGCGCAAGCTCGAGCGCCGCATGCACAAGGTCGAGGCCATGTCCGACGTGCTCGAGCGGAGCGATGCGGAGCAGCTGCACACGCTGCGAAAGCGCCTCAAGGCCCTGCGCTACACCCTCGAGCTAGGACGCGGTGCGTTCGCGGGAAAACGCGTCCGGCCGTTCTTGTCCGAGGTCACCGCGGTGCTCGAGTTGCTCGGCAGCATCAACGATGCGGAGGTGGCCCGCGAGAGGTTGCCCGAGCTCATCTCGGACGCCTCACACGTCCCGCTGCGCGAGCACTTGCTCGTGCTCATCGCGCGCGAGGCCGAGAGCAAGCGGCGCGAGCTCAGCCCCGCCTTGGGCCGGCTCTTTGCGATGAAGCCGTTCTTTCGGGCGTGAGACGCGCGGCCTTTGCCGTCAGCTCGTCAGTCGAAGACGACGGTCTTGTTGCCGTAGACGAGGATGCGGTCTTCCACGTGCCACTTCACGGCGCGCGCCAGGGCCACCTTCTCGATGTCGCGTCCCTTGCGCACCAGGTCGTCCACCGACTCGCGATGGGACGTACGCACCACGTCCTGCTCGATGATTGGCCCCTCGTCGAGGTCGCTCGTCGCGTAGTGGGCCGTGGCCCCGATCAGCTTCACGCCTCGCTCATAGGCCCGGTGGTAGGGCTTTCCTCCGATGAAGGCTGGCAAGAACGAGTGGTGAATGTTGATGATGCGGTTCGGATAGCGCTCGGTGAACGCGCTGCTCAGGATCTGCATGTAACGAGCGAGGACGATCAGGTCGACCTCGTGCGCGTCGAGCAGCTTCCACTGCGCCTTTTCCTGCTCGAGCTTGTTTTGCTTGTCGATTTGAAAGACGTGAAACGGCACGTCGAACTGCTTCGCCACGCTCTCGAGATCTCCGTGATTGCTGACCACCATGGCGATGTCACAGGACAGCTCACCCGCTCGATGCCGCAGCAACAGGTCATACAGGCAGTGGTCGTACTTCGACACGAAGATGGCCACCCGCTTTCTGCGGTTGCCGTAGGCCAGACGCCACGTCATCTCGAAGCGCTGTGCGACGTCGGAGATGCCGCGCTCGAGCGCGACGCGGTCGGTGTGGAGCTCGGCCAGGTCGAAGCGGATGCGCTGAAAAAACATGCCCGCCGCCGAGTCTGTGTGTTGGTCGGCGTCGAGGATGTTGCAGCCGTGTCCGTACAGAAGCTGGGCCAGGGCGGCGACGAGCCCCTTCTTGTCGGGGCAGCTGACGAGCAGGGTAGCCAGCTCTGGATGGGACATTCGGCTCAGCCTTTCTTCTCGCGTGCGCGTCGGGTACGCACCGCCTGAGCCAGCTCGTCGAGGACGGTGACGGTCTCCGGGAAGCCCAGGCATGCGTCGGTGATGCTCTGGCCGTAGGTGCCCGTCTCGCCGGGTTTGAGCGTCTGTCGTCCCTCGACCAGGTGGCTCTCGATCATCACACCAAAGATGCGGGTTTCGGAAGCGGCGATTTGCTCCGCCACGGCGTGCGCTACCTGGACCTGCTTCTTGTGGTCTTTCTCGCTGTTGCCGTGGCTCAGGTCGATCATCATGCGCGGCGGCTGGTTGGCGTTTTCGAGCGCGCGTGCGGTGTTCGCGATGTCTTCCTTCGAGTAGTTCGGGCCCTGGTTCGAGCCGCGCAGGATGACGTGGCAGCGGTCGTTGCCCTTCGTGGCCACGATGGCGTGGATGCCCTGCTTCGTGACCGACAGGAAATGGTGCGGGTGGCTGGCTGCGCGGATGGCGTCGACCGCAATCTGCACGTTGCCATCGGTGCCGTTCTTGAACCCCACCGGCATCGACAGGCCCGAGGCCAGCTCTCGGTGCACTTGGCTCTCGGTGGTACGCGCACCGATGGCGCCCCAGGACAC
>CAYNOM010000356.1:0-6708 GCA_964398415.1 uncultured Polyangiales bacterium
CGGCTCGTCTCGGCGTCTTGGCTCGCGCGCTCGAGCATGTAGCGGTGGTGCAGCATGAGCGGTGTCGGCCCGTCCTGATCGGGCACGCGTAGCCAGAGCTTGTTTGCGCGCTGCTTGAACGAGTGTGCGAACGCGCGACCGGCGAGCACGACGGCCGCCGTGTCGATCGGCGCGTCGAAGTCGAAAGGCAGCACCACGTAGCGCGTCAACAGGCAGATGTCGGCTTCGGCAAGATAAGCGAGCCGGCGCAGGTCGCCCATGGTCCAGCGCGGTAACACCTCACCGCGATCGAGATCCACGCGATGCATGCGCGCATCGAGCACCACCTCGCGCTGCAGAAACGTATCGCCGAGGTCGAGCACGAGCTCACGGATGGGCTCTTCGATGCGCATGCGCGACGAGCCCTGCATGCGTCCTGCATCCGCCGTGAGCGCGGATACGGCCGCGCGCCAGCGCAGTCGCTCTGGCTCACGCACGCGCACGAGCTTGATGGCGCTCTTGAGATTGCCGCGCGTCCTGAAATGACCGACAGCGTCGGTGATGCGTGCCCCGGCCGTCATCCGCCCTCCGAGTCGCGATCGCGGTATGCCCACCGCAGATCGTTGCTCTCGGTCTATGCCTGAAGCGCGCAGATCACGTCAAAAAAGCAGCAAAATCAGGGCGCCTGAGGCGTGCCCTGCGGCGGCGGAATCACCGCGCCAGCGTCTGCAGCGCGACGACGACGGCGGGCGGCGCGACGCTCTTCGCGCAGCTTACGCTCCGCCTCGGCCCGCGCCTTTTGTTCGGGGCTCGGCTCGGCCGCCGCTTGCTCGGCGGCGGCGTCCGCCGTACCCGTGCTGCCCTCGGGCAACGACAGGAGCACCGTGGCCGGGATGCCTTCGCGCACCGTGACGAGCGACGTCGTGACGAGACTGCCTGCCGCACGCGCATCGAGGCGATGGGGACCGGGCGCCAGATCGAGCACCCAGCGTCCATCCGTGCCCGTACCGAAGGACTCACCATCTACGAAGAGCTCGCCGCCCTCGACGTCTGTGCGCACCACGACTTCGACGCGGGGTGGAGGCTCGGCGGCCACGGCGAGCGGTGCCTTGGGGTCGGGCGGCACCTCCGAGCTCGCGGACGACTTGTCCGTGTTGCCCGTGAAGTAGTAGACGGCCCCAGCCGCACCCAACACGAGCAACACGAGCAGCACGTAACGCGTGCTGGCGCGCGAGTGCCGCGAGGCCCCTCGGAAGTCGCCGAGCTCGTCGAAGCCGCTGTGGGCGCCCGAGCGCTCGGACGGGGGCGCGAGGGTGGGCAGATCGCTGTTGAGCTGGCCCGCGGAACGCCCGTCGCCGCCGAGAGGTAGTGGGTACTGTTGGTAGCCGGCGAGGTCGGTCGGCGCGGGCGCCGCGAGCCCCTCTCCACCGAACTCGCACAGGATCACCGTAACGTTGTCGTGCCCGCCGCCCGCCTTGGCCAGCTCGATCAAACGCTCGCAGCAGGAGTTGAGATCGCGGTATTCGACCATGACCTCACGGATCACGTCGCCGTGCACGAGGCCGCTCAGGCCGTCCGAGCAGATGAGCAGTCGATCGCCGCGACGCAGCTCGAGAAACGTGAGGTCGACGGTCACCTGATCGGTCGTGCCGAGAGCTTGGAGGATGATGTTCGAGTGCTCGAAGGCTTCCGCCTCGGCCTCGGTGAGCTGCCCGGCTTCGATCAGCTGATTGACGAGGCTCTGATCCTTCGTGATTTGCTTGAGCTCGCCGTTGCGCAAGATGTAGGCGCGGCTGTCACCGACTTGGCCGACGAACAGCGTGCGATCCATGATGGTGGCGATGGTCGAGGTGGTGCCCATGCCGCGACGAGAGCGGTCTGCTCGCGCCGACTCGAAGATGCGTGCCCCCGCCTCCTCGATGGAACGCACGAGGGTCCGCGCGAGCGCGTCGCGATCGGACGCAGGCACGGAGCGCCGCATCATCTCGAAGACGGTGTCGACGGCCATTTGGCTCGCGACCTCGCCCGCTGCGGCGCCCCCCATGCCATCGCACACGCCGAGCACGAGCCCCGCCGCGGGCACTTCGTGAAACGTGGACGCGTCGCGGCTACCGGTCGAGAGGTCGGCGAGCAGGAAATTGTCTTCGTTGTGCTCACGCACCAAGCCGACGTCGGTACGCCCGACGACGTTGACCGTGATGGCACCATTCGACGCAGGGCTCGCTTGCGGAGCCACGGGCTCGGCGGGCTCGGGGCTCTCGGCCGCTTGGCCCGCAGCCTTACTCGGATCGGTGGCGGCACGCTCCTCGTCGAACTGCACGTCGTCGATCCCGAGCTTCTGTCCGAGAGGCTCGTCCTGACTGCTCGCGCCGTCCGCGGTCGCAGCTTCGCCGGATGCAGGGTTACGCTGCGCGTCACTCATCGGCCAGCGTTCCCCCCGAAAAGCCCAGACTCGAAGCGGAACAGGTGCCGTCCGATGCGAAACTGGTCGCCGTCCTTCAGCAAGTGCTCCCCCCGAATGCGGATCGCCGTGCCATTGGACGAACCCAAGTCGTGCAGCTCGAAGCTCTTCCTGGTTGCGTCGGCGCGAATGGCGGCATGCCTGCGAGAGATGAAGGGATCGTCCGTGAAGACGATGTCTCCATTCTCTCGCCCGACCACTGTTTCGTCACGAAAAAGGTAGTGCACGTCGCGTCCGATGCCTTCAGTCGTGTACTGCACTAGCCGCGCGAAGCGCGCGACCTCTGGAGTGCCGAAAACCAACACCCCACGTTGCCAAGCGGGACCCAATGGCATTTCCGCATCCCGCAGAAGCTCGAATCGTAACACCTGCTGGCCAATGAGGACCACATCCCCGTCATGCAGCGCAACCGGGTCGCGCAGGCGCACGTACACCCCGTTCACACTGTCGAGGTCGCGCAGGGTGTAGTCGCTTCCCCGACACTCGATGCGCGCGTGCCGTGAAGACAGGTAAGGATCGTCCGGCAGGGTGAGGTCTCCCTCGCGCGCGCCGAGGTCGATGGGCTTGTCGGCGAGTGGGATGGCCCGACCTTCGGAACCGTCCTTCAACAGGGTGACGAGGCGAGCGCCCGCGTCGATGGGGCGCGAAACACTGGGCCCGCCGCGGCCGGCTGGCGCAGGCACGCCGAGAGGCCCATCACCCGTCACCGGATAGGGCGTGCCGCAGTGTCGGCAGAAGCGCGCGCCCATCTCTCGCGGGGCCTTACACGCGATGCACACATCGGCGGTGCCGCTCGCGAGGGGCGGCGGCGCAGCAGCCTGCGCGGCGATCGGATTACCACACTCGCGGCAAAAGCGCGTCCCGGGCGTCGCAGCAGCGCCGCACTGCCCGCAGATCTGCCTGGGCTCGGCCAGGCCCGCGCTCGGCGGCGTCACCACCTGGGTGCCGACCTGAGCTTGGCCCTGCGGCTCGAGCTTCCCTTGAGCACGATCGGCGAGACGCTTTCCGCAGTTCGTGCAGAAAATGATTCCCGCGGGGTTGTCCCACCCACAGCTACCGCAGCGCATCCCAGCACGAGTGAAGCGTGTCTCGGCGGTTTCCGTCAAGGTTCGGCGACGTTCGACCAGACTAAACCCCTGCACGCGAGCACAGGTGCCCCCTGTCGCTACATCACGGTGAGCCCCACCTGAAGGAACATGGTTTGAGTCGCAAGCCCCTTCACGGCACGCTCGACGCGGTCTCGTGCGGTGCGAAAGCGGGTGTGGGTGAATGCGCGCATCCCGACGCCGACCAGCACGCCAAAGTGCTCGGTCATCTCGATCTCGACCCCGCTGAAACCCTGCACGAGCAACCCCACGGTGGCGATACCGAAGGTGTCACCGTAGCCCATGCCCCCGAAGCTGAGCTCGAAGATGGGGTGCACGATGAGGTCGGTGGGCATCGTGAAACGCACGCCGCCGCGCAGCGCCTGCTGCACCCCGAGCTCGAACACCGAATCGCTGTCGAGAAACCAAGCGTCGTAGCCGCCAAAGGCGCCAAAGCCGTTCGGCCAGCGCTTCTCGAGCGTCGCACCGAGGCCGCCTCCCCCCTGCAACACACAACCGCTGCCTTCTGGGCACAGGGCGGCGTTGTCGAGCACACCGGAGTAGGCGAAGTGGATGTCGAGCGCGTAACGCGGCGGCGCCTCGGAGGGTGCGGGCGGGATGGCCACCACCGGCTCTGCCAAAGCGGCTCGCGGCGTAGCCCACACTAGCCCGAGCACCATCAGGGCCCAGAAGACCGCGCTCGAGCAGCGGGCGCGGTGAGCACGGCGCGCGCATCGCCTGCGCCATCGCGTTGCCATCGCGGGGATCCTAGACTCGCCCCCCTCGGCACGCTTGCAGAAAACGGTTCAAGTGCCAGAAATTCGCGTTCGGATGCGCTACGCGGACAGCCCGTTCTCGTTGTTGACAGCAACCCCGGCAAACATATAGTAGCCGCGTTTTCGGAAGGACCTCGACGATGGACATCTACCTCGACAAACGTGCCGTGCGGCAGATCAGGATTTCGGCGGACGAGGCGATCGAGGAAGGCGACACTGACACGCTCCGTGAGGACATCATGGAAGCGTTCACGGAAGAGCAGATCGAAGAGGTCGAGCGCCGCATCGATAGCGGTGACTTCTACGATTTTCTGTCGGAGCTACTCGACGAGTGGTCTGGCGAAGACGTCGACGAGTTGTTCGAGCTGCTCGAGTCTTCGCTCGTCGACGTGGGCATCGACCTCAAGTACGCGCGCGCCGAGGTCGACGAGGAAGAAGAAGAAGAAGAGGCGGAGGCTGACGTCGACGACGACGACGAGGCCGACACCGACGAAGAGGTCGACGTCGGGCCCGACGACGATCTGCTGTGAGCAGACCCAAGGCCCGACGCCCCGTCGTGTTCGGCGCGAGCCATCAGGGTCAGCAATCGCTGGCGATGCGCCGCTCCGCACGCCGCCGCGCGGCTCCCACCTCGTACGTGGTCACGACCTCGCGAAGCATGCTGCAGCCCTTGTCTCGCTCCCCGCGCGAGAGCCATAGCTCGCCCTCCTCGGCCAGTGCGTCGTCGGCGACGAGCGACTTCGGAAACCAAGCGCGCACGCGCGCGTAGGCCTCCGCGGCCTCGTCCGGCTGCGAAAGTGCATCGCGGTAGAGGCGCGCGACGCGCAGCGCGGCCCGCGGAAACGTCGCGCGTGTGTAGCTGCCCATCATCAGCGCCGATTCGTGCACGCTCAGCATCTGCTCGAGGTAAGCGATGGCGCGTGCGGGCTGCTTTTCAGCCTCGGCGAGATCGGCGAGCGCGATCAGCGCGTCGTCCCACAGCGCGCCCTGCGGATAGGGGTGTTGTGCGACTTGATCTTCGAGGACACGGCGCGCCTCGTCCCGCCGCCCGAGCGCAATCAACAGACGCGCGCGCTCGAAGCGCAGTGACTCGACCAGCGCGCCCCGCTTCACCTCGCGAAGCAGGCCCTCGACATAGGCGAGCGCCGCCTCGTGCGAGGCATCGCGGACATTCAAAGCGAGCAGCGTGCGCAGGGCCGACTTGGCTTCGCCGCTGTCGGGAGACGCGACGACCAGCGCGCGGAGATCGGCCTGGGCGCGCACGTCGTCGCCCAGCTCGAGGCGGTAGCGCGCGGCGTCGAGCCGGGCTCGGAGGGTGCGGCGCGACGGCGGCTCGACCTCCGCGATGCGATCGCACAGGGCGATGGCGCGTGGGTAGTCCTCGAGGCGCGCCGAGGCACGGCTCGCGCGGTACAACGCCTCATCGCGATCGACGCGCCGCTCGGCGCTGACTGCCGCCCGCTCGTAGGCCCTCACCGCCTCCGCGAGCCGCCCGTGATGCTGGTGACGCTCTGCCTCCGCGAGCGCCGACAGGTGGGCCTCTCCTCGCGGCTTCGAGAGCGTCGGCGCGCAGGCCGTGACGAGGAACGTCGATAGACAAAGCGCGCGCGCGCGCTGACGCCTAGAGCGCACGCGAAAGCTCCTCGAGCGCGACGTCCACATCGGCGCGAGTCACGTCACGGTGGGTGACGACGCGAATGCGCGTTGCGGACACGGCGTTGACCCACACCGAGCGCTCGCGCAGGCGCTGCACGAGCGTACGCGCATCGACGCCTGCGAGGTCGACGTTGACGATGTTGGTTTCGACCCGTGTAGGATCGAGCACGACCGATGGCAGCCCGGCCGCACGCTCGGCGAAGTACTTGGCGAGGGCGTGGTCTTCGGCGAGCCTGTCTCGGTGGTGCTCGAGCGCAAACAACGCCGCGGCGCACACGACGCCCACCTGACGCATCCCGCCGCCAAGCATCTTGCGCAGCCTACGCGCCCGGCGAATCGCGTCACGCGTACCAACGATGGCCGAGCCCACGGGCGCACCGAGCCCCTTCGAGAAGCACACGCTCACCGTGTCTGCGTGGGCCGCGAAGGCATCGACCGGCGCTCCGCTGGCCGCACTCGCATTCCACAGCCGCGCACCGTCGAGATGCACCGACAGCCCCGCCCTGTGCGCGACCTCCCCGACGGCGCACATGACCGAGAGGGGCAACACGCGCCCTCCCGCATGGTTGTGCGTGTTCTCGATGACGACGAGGCGCGTCTCGGACTCATGGGCATCGGGGGTCGTGATCGCGCCGTCGACGGCATCGGGGGAGAGCATGCCGGCGTCACCGACGACGCTGAACTGCACCCCTGACCACGCCGCTGACGCCCCCGTCTCGTAGCGCATGCAGTGGGTGCCCTCGGAGACGAT
>CAYNOM010000357.1:0-6686 GCA_964398415.1 uncultured Polyangiales bacterium
CCGATGCTGCGATGGGTGCCATCACAGTAAGGCTTCTTGCCCGAGTGACCACAGCAGGGCGAGGGGCCCGTTCTCGCGCACCCGGATCAGATTGACGATGGGAGCGCTCTCGTCGGGCCCGCCATCGAGACGCTGATAGCGAATGGCGCCGGACGGACAGCCCTGGGCGAGCGCAGCGACTTCGTCGGGCGTGGCTGCGTCAGGATGGATCCACTCGCCCTGCACGTTGGGCACGAAGACGTCGGGTCGCCCCAACACGCAGCCCCGTGAGTGGATACACTTCTTGGCCTCGAACTGGATGAGGACCTGCTTGCCGCGCACGTTCTCCACTTCTTCGGACATGACTCCCCCAAATGTCTCAACCACTTTACGACGGCGGTTGTTTCTGTTCATGCGTCCAACGTGACGCATATTACTTGCGGAGCTCTTCGTACGTTGCGGGAACGTTCACGGCGCTGTGCACCCACCCCCAGAGCGCATAGCCCTGAAACCGCTCCATCGTGACCGCCGCGACCGTTTCGTCAAGGGTGGCGCCCATGTCGCTTTGTGCCTCGACCTCCGCTAACAACGTGTCGAGGTACTCGAGCGAAAAGTCGAGCTCACTCGAGGACACAGGCAGATCGTGACCAGGGACGATCGTCGCCCCGGGAAAGTCCCTACGAACGCGCGCGAGCGTTTCCCTGACCTCGCTCGCATGACCGTCGAGCAGCCACGGAATCGCGGGCGCGCGCGCAATGAAGGGGTTGCCCGTGAAGAGCACCTCTGCGTCGGGCACGTGGACGAACAGATCGCCCTCGGTCTGACCGAAGCCGAGGTAGCGCGCGTGCACGACCCGCCCTCCGAGATCGGCCGACCAACCCTGATCGCTCACCGCGATGTCAGCGCGCACCGCTCGGATCTCGTCGAGACCTTGGTCCTTGCCGAAGTTCGCCTCCATGAACGCGACATCGCTCGCGAACGACTCTGCATCGGTAATGAACTCGACCGTGCGCAGGTGTTGGACGATCTGTACCTCGTCGGGCAGAAACACATTGCCGTAGCTGTGGTCCCCGTGGTGGCTCGTATTCACGGCATAGAGTATGGGAAGGTCAGTCTGCTCGCGAACGAGCGCGATGAGCTGACAAAAGAGCTGACGATTGATCATGGTCTCGACGAGGAGAACCCCGTCCCTTCCGATGACGAAACCTCCCGATGTTGCGGAGGGGTAGCCCGCCGGCCCCTTTTCTTCCGCGTCTGCGTCGTAGACCGCGAAGACCCCGGGTGACAGCTCGCGGGAGGTCAAGCTGATGGCTTTGGGGGTCCAGGGATAGGCGAGATTCGGTTCGCTCAGCGCCGCCTCGCCCGCGCACGCCGCAAATGTCTGGCCCTTGATCGCAGGCTTTTCGGCCTCACTTGCACAGGCGCAGGCGAGTAGAGCGAGGGCCGCAGTTTGAGCAGCCTGAAACTGGCGTCGGATCGTCATGAAGCATCTCCCTTGGCGCGTCGTTGTGCGCCGCATCGGCCGCTGGGCCGCATGCATCCGAACGTAGAGACCGCGACGGTTTGGGACAATGGGTGGGTTTGGATTGAAATATTCCAAAAACGGGACAATCATACAGCCGTGAGATCCAGGCTCGACGCGAACGCGGTCACCATGTTCGTCGCGGTGGTCGACGAGGGCAGCTTCATTGGCGCGTCGCGTGCGCTCGGGATTCCGTTGTCCACGGTCAGTCGCAAGCTCGCAGAGCTCGAGGACGCGCTTTCCGTGCTCCTTTTGCGTCGCACCACGAGGCGGGTCACGGTCACGCAGGCTGGGCGCGACTTCTACGCACAAAGTAAGCCCATCGCGGTGGCATTGGAGGAGGCGCGCAGCGGCTTCGCGGCTCACGAGCAGGAACCGAGCGGGCTCTTGCGCATCACGAGCTCTCCGTTGCTCGGCGACCTCCTGTTGCGCGAGCCCGTCGCCGAGTTCTTGTCCCGCTATCCGCGCGTGGAGGTCGAGCTATTTCTGACCGGGCGCTTGGTGAACCTCGTCGAAGAAGGTTTCGATGTGGCGCTGCGCGCAAGCGAGCTCGAAGATTCGAGTTTGGTCGCGCGACGCTTGGCTCCCTCGACCCACGAGATCTGCGCCACGCGAGCGTACCTGAAGGATCACGGCGAGCCAGAGCATCCTCGCGACCTCGCGCGCCTGCCGTGCTTCGTCCATGGCTCGGGTACAGCGGGAAACACCTGGAGGTTCGAGCACGCCGAGCACGGTCGCACAGCGGTGACCGTCCACGGGCCCATCCGCACGAACGACCTGCGCATGGGCCTCGAGGTCGTGCGGGCGGGGCGCGCCATCGGCAACTTTCCGTCCCTACTGGTGGGGGACGCGCTGCGCGAGGAAAAGCTGGTCAGACTCTTGCCCGGCTGGTCGCAGCCGCAGCGCTTCATCCACGCGCTCTATCCATCACGTCGTCACGTCTCGATCACACTGAGGACGTTTCTCGACTTCATCGCTGAGCGACTCGCCAGCGAGCCGAGATTGCCGGCGGCCGGCAAGGGGCGCACCGCGCAGCGACGGGCGAGGCATCGGTAGCGACTCCCGTCACGGCGCAGGTGCCGTTCGGCCCCAGATATTCGTACCAACCGGAGCTACTGTGGGCACTTCCAGGGCAGTACGTACTCGCCTGCTAGCTTCAGGTATTTGTCGCCAAAGCTCTTGGAGGGCTCGATATGGGTGTTCTCCGGATACTCGTTCCACGTGTAAAGGCGCAGCCACTGGGGCTTGGCTTCTAGGGCGGTGTTGAGCTCCCGCTTGAAGTACGCGCCATCCTCGCGTTCGTAGTTTCGTGGATTGACTCGATCTGGGATCAGGCGTTCATCGAAGCCGGGCATGGCGCTGCTCATCCAGATCTTGGGTGACGGAGAGTCTGCGAGTAGGGCGTGGTATCGAATGACTCGTCCGGTCTTGGCATCTCCCCCGAGCGCGCCGTCGAAGACGTCGAAGTACTCGGGCACCCGGCAGTCTGCGATGATGGTGGCTTCGAGGTTGTGCTCCTTCATCCTGCGGCGAACGTTACGCCACGTGTTTACGGGCACGGTGCAGGTGACCCACGGCATGATGAGTGGCTTACCGTCTACCTTCATGGCGCCTGGGTGACTTCCGTACTTGGTGACGTAGAGCTCGAGCCAGCGGACGAGCTCATCCTCGACCAGTGGCCAGTTCTTGTTCTTTGCCGTAACGATCGCGTTGGTCTCCAGAAACATCCCGATCGAGAAGTTGTTCTGGCTTGCGACGTCGAGGACGACGGGCAGGTTACGATCGGTCCTGGAGCCAGCTCCCCACCATGAGGAAAGGAAACCATCGATGCCGGCACTCTTGGCTTGGGTGATCTGACGCTTGATCGCAACGGGATCGCTAGAATCGTAGGGAAATTGCGCCTTGTCCTTCATCTCGCTGTCATCCCACCGGGTCATGGTGTACCAGGGGTAGTAGAGCGCCCATGCCATGCGTCGTACCTTGGCGATGGGAGCGTTCGTAGGCGGAACGCCTTTCAGGGCAGATAGGTCCACCTCGATCTGCGTGCCTCTCGTATGGGTGACCTCGCGGATGAGTTGCGCGTTCCCGTTCACGACGGTGGATACGCGAATCGTGCTGGATCCGATCGTGCCCTTGCCCAGCTTGAGGAGGAGTGGTGCATTGATCGCGTGAGGCTTCAGCGCAAAGTCCGCAGTCATGGCAATCTTCTTGCCTGCCTTGGCGCTGGACGAGGGCTGATTGACGGTGAAGCCGTCGAACTCTGCTAGAGCCTTGTCGGCAGCGGTCGCACCGGAAGTGGACATGGTCCGAACCTTGTAGACGTTCTCGGGCTCGGCAAAGTTGAGTTTGGACCAATCGGCGGATGAGACAAACTCAATCCGCAAACGATAGTACGGAACCGTGGAGTCTCCCTCCAGCGACGCGATGTCACGGCAATCTTCCTGCAAGTACTCATCGCTCTTGCACGTGCCCTCCAAAGCGCCGCAACCGCATTGTCCGGGGAGCGTCTTGTTGGGATCAGCAGGACACTGGTCTGCTGGGTCTGCGGGGTCTCCTGAGTCTCCGCCGCGTTCCGCCGCGCACAGTTGGCTGTCCGCGGGCGCGCTCGCCACGAAGGAGCTCGTGCCGTTGACCGACCAAACCGCCTTGCTCCCAGCGAACAGAACCAACGCGCCATTGTCGGTGACCCGAAGCGAGTCCGCGCCAGAGCCGGCGGTCTTGCTCGACCAGACGGGGACGTTGGCAGTGGAGTAGATCACCAGTTCCCCGTTGGCGCTCAGGGTCAGCTCCCGAGCTCCCTTGCCGGTTGAGTTGGAGGCCCACAGTGCCGCCTTGGTGGTCCAGTCCCGCAGCACCAGGTTGGAGTCGCGCTGCAGGTACAAACGATAGCGTTTGTTGGGCGACTGGAGGTAGCCGGAGGTCAGCAGCACGTCGTCGCACTCGCCCGTGAGCGATTTGTCGTCGAAGCTACCCCCGGCGTCTTCCCACGCATCTTGCCCGTCGCCGAGTGCCCCTTCGGATGGGCTGCAGCTCGTGACGCTCAGCGCCGCTGCGCCCAGGAGCACGGCAGTCGCTCCAAACGTTGTCGACTTGCGTGATTGCATGCTGTTCGCTCCCTGGTGAAATGCCGGGCCATACGCCTCGCCTCTGCGAGACGCGCCCCCCTTTGTGGCTGTCGTGTCGCACCTTGCCCTTCATCCCGTGACGGTTTCGTGATGCTCTCGTGACGGATGTCCTCGGCGATGCTCAGCAGGAAGCGCGGACGCGCTCGGCTACGAGGGACGTGCACGAGCACGAGCACGAACCGCAGGCACGCTAGCGGTGAGCAGGGGACTGGCCGTTCAGCCCAGAATAGGGACGCTTCCCTAGTCGGATACCCGCACGGCGATGGCCGGGTCGAGCATGTAACCGCCCTCGGTGCGCAGCAAAAGCTCGCGCAGGCCGAGCTTGCGCAGCGCTGCGAGAGATACCTTGAGTCGGTTCATGCTGGCATCGAGGGCGATGTGCTCGTCGGGCCAGCCGGCGGCGATCAGCTCCTCGTTGCTGAGCGGCGTGCCCGGTTCCCGGTTGCGCTTTTCGACGAGTGCGCCGAGCAGCCGTCGCAGCGAAAGGCGCGTGGAGATGTCCTGAGCTTGCCCGCCAGGGGGCCTGAAGCGGAGCACACCCACTTCGTCGCGCGTCACCGCGAAGGCATCGGACTCGAGCCGCGAGGACAAAAGTCGCAAGGCGAAGCGATAGTCGTCCGATGCGTGATAAAGCGCGTCACTGCGGCCAGCCTCGACCAGCTGGGCCACGGCCTGCTGCATCAGCGCAGCATTGGCGGGGGGCTCACCCTCGCGCCCGCGACTGAGCAGCAACTGTCCGCGGTGCAGCGATACGGCACCGAGCGCCCCTTGGTCACCCAAGCGATGCAGCTTCGACTCGGCTTGGTCGAACGCCTCCTGGGCCGCTTCCGTCAAGCCGCGCGCGGCGTGCACACTGCCGAGGCACGCGAGAAAAATCGCTTCGAGACGGATGTCTCCGACCTCGCGCAGCACCGCGATGGCACGCTCGTAGGCACGCTGCGCCTCGAGCACGTTTTGGGTCTCGTGCAGCAGGCAGCCGCGGTAGCCCAGAAGGTGGCCCTCGAGCATGCGATCGCCCATCTGTTGGGCGGCCGACAGCCCCTGCTCGAGGTGGCCAGAAGCCTCGGCAAAGCAGCCTTGTTCCTGGTCGAGGATCGCCAGATTGCCGAAGACCATCGCCGCGAGCCGGCGATCGCCGCCCTCCTTCAGCAGCGCGAGCGCATCGCGATAGCTGACGCGTGCTTGGTCGTGGCGACCGAGCTGCAGCCAGAGCGTTCCCAGGTAGGCCAGGGTCTCCGCCTCGGCAGAACGCTCGCCCGAGAGGCGCAGGCTGTCCGCGGCAGCGTCGTAGTGGATACGCGCGTCCTCGAGCTTGCATTGGCTGTGTGCGAGGGCGCCGAGGCCCAGCTGCACCCGCCCGTACAGTGCCGGATGGCGCAAGCCGCGCAGCGCCAGCAGCGCGCTCTCGAAGCAGCCGCGTGCGGCCTCGGTCATGCCTCGCGTCATGTGCAAGTTTCCGAGCTGACATTGCAGCTCGGCCGACAGCTCACCATGGGAGCCAGCGGTGCGCACGGCGCGCTCGAGATCGGCCTGGGCCTCGTCCATGCGGCCCAAGTGCTGCAGCGCGGCGCCCCGACAGCGCAGCAAGCGGGCCACCTGCGCGGGATCGAGGGCATCGGTCGCAAAGGCCGCCTGCAGAACCTCATCGAGGCGCCGTAGGCGCTTCTCCGAAGGCATGTGGCGCGATACCAGCGGGTCGAGCGTCAACAGCAGGGCCGCGCGCAGCGCCACGTCGAACAGCCCGTGACTGACGTACTCGTACGCCCACGCCACGTTGTCGGCGTCGGCGTGAGCCGCCGGGTTGCGCGCGAAGTACTGCGCGTGGCGAAGTCGCACGGCGTCGAGCTGCTGGTCGTCGAGCTCGTCGTGGGCAAACTGACGGATGCTCGTGAGCAGCTTGAAACGCGGTCCAGCCGGGTCGTCGACCACCTGCAGCAGACAATGGTCCGAAAGACACTCGAGCACGTCGAGCACCAGGAGCTGTTCGTCCGGCAAGCTGACCACCGCCTCCGCCGCGGCGAGCTCGAACTCACCGCGGAACACGGAGCACTGAGAGAGCA
>CAYNOM010000358.1:0-6686 GCA_964398415.1 uncultured Polyangiales bacterium
TAGATCTTGCCGCGCTCCAGGCGCTTGACGGGCTTGCCGCTGCCGTCGCTCGCGCCGTGTCCGTTCTTGCCGTTCCCGTTGCTGCCGTGGCTGCCGCTGCCGTTCCCGTTGCTGCCGTGGCTGCCACTGCCGTTGCGCACGTTGATCGGATCGAGCACGAGTGGGATGTCCTCCTCGCTGAAGAAGCGGGGCTTCTTCGAGGCTGTGATCACGATGTCGAAGAACTGCTTCCAGCTCTTGTACTCGGGCAGCGTTTCCTCGAGCAGAAAGGCCATGATTTGCGCGGTGTAGGCAGGCTGGGAGTTGGTCAGCAAAAACAGCTTCTTGCCGGCGCTGCGCAGCTTGTGGAGCGTGGTCGGGAGCTCGGGATCGCGCACGATGAACTCTTCGGGGCGCGCCATGATGTGGTTGAGGATCGTGCCGTCTTGGTGCGAGAGGTCGACGCACTCACGGATGTCGGCAAACCACTTCGCATAGTCGAGTGACTTCGAGAGCCCTTCGAGGTGCTGCACGCCCGCGGCGAACATCGTGACCTCGCTCAGCGCGTAGAGCGTGTCGATGAAGTGGTAGCGCGCGTTGCGCTTCGGACGGATTTGCTTCGAGTGGTAGTGCTCGCGGCGCTCGTCGAGGCTGAGCTCTCTCAGCCCGTGGTAGGCCCGCTTCACGTACTTGTAGCGGTCCATCTTCACGACGTTGCCGAGCTTTGCGTCGATGAGCAGCCCGCGCACCGGGTAGTTCACGTCGAGCTCGAGCGAACGCAGGCTCTCGGGGTAACCGCGCGCGATCAGCTTGTCGAGCGCGGCGTCGATCGTGAGCTTGTCCATGCGCGGCTGGTCGTAGATCGCCAGCGTGTAATCCATGTCGAAGCCGATCCAATCGATCTGGTCGAGGCGGATGCTGCGATTGCAGTAGATGCGTCGACTTCGCGTCGGCACGAGCTGGGTGCGCGAGGCGCTGAGATCGAGCTCGGGGAGAGTGAGTTGCTCTGCTTCGGCGCTCGCCTGTCTTGCTTGCGCGTTCAGGCCCGTTTGGGTCCCTTCGACATCCACCTTCCCAGGATATCAGGGTCGCCCGAGAAGGGCCCACGTCCGCGCATCTCAGGCACGAAAAAGCCCCGCTGCTGTGGGCAACGGGGCGTTCGTGTGCGCGAAGTGCGCGTTCAGCTGGACGCGTTCAGTTGGCGAGCCGGGGGTCGCCTTCGGCGTAAATCGCGACGCGCTTGCGGTCCTTGCCGAGGCGCTCGAACTTCACGACGCCGTCGATCTTCGCCCAGAGCGTGTAGTCCTTGCCGACGCCTACGCCGTGACCCGCGTGGAGGGTGCTGCCCACCTGGCGAACCAGGATGTTGCCAGCGAGCACCTTCTCACCCGCGAAGCGCTTGACGCCGCGGTACTGGGCCTTCGAGTCGCGGCCGTTACGGGATGAGCCCTGTCCTTTTTTATGAGCCATCTGTGCTTCCTCCGCGAATCAGGCGCTGATGCCCGTGATCTGAACTTCGGTGTACGCCTGGCGATGACCGTTCTTGCGACGGTAGTTCTTGCGGCGGCGCATCTTGAAGACGATGACCTTCTTGGCGCGGTCCTGGGCGAGGATCTTGCCTGCCACCTTGGCGCCCTGCACGAGGGGCTTGCCGACGGTGATCTTGTCGCCGCCGACCAGGAGCACCTCGTCGAAGGTGACGTCTTGGCCCACGTCGCCCGGCAGCTTTTCGATGCGCAGCTTGTCGCCCTGGGCGACGCGGTACTGCTTGCCGCCGGTTCGAATGATTGCGTACATGAGACGGTCCTTTGATGAGCGATGCCCCCACGGGGGACCCTCGCGACCTGGATGCCCGAGAGAGCGGGCCGTTCGAGGGCGCGCATTGTAGAGCGGCCGCGCCGGCGCGCAAGTTGCTCACGACCTGCTATATCCCGCGGGTGCCGCGTAAACCCCCGAAATCTGCGCCCGTGTTCGTGAAGCGACCGACCGAGGCGCGCAAAAAGCTTCCACCCGAGCTCGAGGCCTTTGCGGCCAGCGATGCCCCCCGCCTGCGCCTGAGAAGGCCACGTGTGGACCAAGGAAAAGTCAGTGATCCCCGAGAGCGATACGTCATCGCGGGGGTGTCCAATCGCGATGCCCGGTCCGTGTTCGCCTCGCGCGTGGACGAGTTGAGGGAGCTCTTGGCACAGGGAGAAAGCGCACGTGACAGCTTGGGCGAGCGGCTCCTCGATGCCTGCCGTCTGGCCCTGTGGCGCGCCAACCACGTGACCGGGCGTGAGGCGTTCTTCGAGCAGGTCGTGGGAATGCCGCTCGTGGAGGCGGATGGGCTCGTGGCCGCCGCCGCCGAGCGTACGGGCGCTGCCGACGCGCTGTTGAGCGAACGCGACGTGTCGCTGTGGCTGCGCACCGAGGCAGGCCTGTACGAGGGCGATCCCACCGCACGCGCGCAAATCGAAGGCAGCGGCGAGGGCGCCATGCTGCGGCTCGAGGTGCGGCTCGCTAGGGCGTCCATGGGCCTCACGGGCTGCGGCGCGAAGCACATGCCACTGGCCCGAGAGCAGCGCGAAGCCGAAGAGCAGCGTGCAGCCAAGGGCGCCTCGCGAGCCCGTCCACGCGCGGAGACGCCGAGCGACGAAGTCGAGGAGGTCGAGGAAGTCGAGGAGACGCCCGAGCACCCCCAGCAGGAGGCGCTCGTGGGAGCAGCTCAGGCTGAAGCGACCGGCGAGGTAGAGCTCGACGCGCAAGACGTGCAGGTGGCGGAGGCGCCCGCGCGCCGCGCCGAGCCTCAGCCGGCCGGTGGCGCGCGCCTTCTGCGTCGGCCGACGCGAGCCGCCGTGCCGCCGGAACCGCAAGCCGAGCGTCCGCGCTTTCGCAGGCCCGCAGAGGAGAGGTCCTTCGAAGGACGCGAGCCACGCTTCTCCCGGGCCAGCAGCGCGCGAGGCGGCGACGACGCGCCACGCCGCGAAGGGCAGGGCAGCTTCAACCGTGGCAGGCAGGGCGGCTTCGGTCGTGGTCGCGAAGGTGGCGACGAGGGCGCTGCGCGTCCGGCGGGCAAGGGCGGCTTCAGCCGCGGGGCGCAGGGCAGCTTCAACCGTGGCAGGCAGGGCGGCTTCGGTCGCGGTCGCGAAGGCGGCGACGAGGGCGCTGCGCGTCCGGCGGGCAAGGGCGGCTTCAGCCGAGGCGGGCAAGGCGGCTTCAGTCGAGGCGGGCAAGGCGGCTTCAGTCGAGGCGGGCAAGGCGGCTTCAGCCGTGGTCGCGAAGGTGGCGAGGGTGCTGCGCGTCCGGCGGGCAAGGGTGGCTTCGGCAAGGGCAAGGCCTTCGGGGGAGCCGACCGACCACCCGCAGGCGGCCAGCGCAGCTTCGGCAAGAGCAAGCCCTTCGGGGGAGCCGACCGACCCGCAGGCGGCCAGCGCAGCTTTGGCAAGGGGCAAGCTGGCTCGAGCGAGCGTCCGGCGGGTAAGGGCGGCTTCGGGAAGGGCCGACCCGGAACGGGCGGCAAGGCGGGCGGCTTTGGCAAGGCGGGCGGCTTTGGCAAGGCGGGCGGCTTTGGCAAGGGGAAGCCCTTCGCAGGCAAGTCGGGCGGTTTTGGCAAGGGGGGCAAGCCCTCTGCGGGCGGCAAGGGTGGCTTCGGCGCGCCGCGCTCCGCCGATGCCAAGAAGCCCTCGCGCAAGAAGAGCGAGCCTTGGGATGACGAGGGCTGAGGCCCCATGGGCTGGTTTGACGTCCACGCACACCTGACCCATCCGGACCTATGGCCCGACGTCGACGCGCTGCTCGCGCGGGCCGCAGCTGCGGGCGTCACCAGCATCGTGTCGAACGGGCTCAACCCAGAGGACAACCAGCGGGTGCTCGAGCTGTCGCAGCGTTCTCGCCTCGTCAGACCGGCCTTCGGCCTATATCCCGTGGATGCTGTGCTGCCCGAGATGCGCGCGATGGGCGTCGATTATCCGCGCGAGCTCGAGGACGAGCTCTCTGCCGAGCGCTGCGTGAGCTGGGTGCGCGATCATGTCGACCAGGCTTTTGCCATCGGCGAGATCGGCCTCGATGGGTACTGGGTGCCCGAGAGTCTGTGGGCGCGCCAGGAGGAGGCGTTTGTCGCGTTGTGCAAGCTCGCGCGCGAAGCCGACAAGCCCATCATCATCCACACCCGAAAGCGCGAGCGGCGCGCCCTCGAGTTGCTCACCGAGCTCGACGTGCAGCGGGTCAACTGGCACTGCTTCGGCGGCAAAGTGAAGCTCGCGCGAGCCATCACGGAGGCGGGGCACTTCATGTCGATCCCCGCCAACGCGCGCCGCTCCGAGAGCTTCACGCGCATGCTCGAGACGTTGCCCCGCGACAAGCTCCTGCTCGAGACCGACTGCCCTTACCTCGGGCCCGACCGCGACGCGCAGAACGAGCCCAAGAACGTGCTGGTCACCGGACGCTACGCGGCCGAGGTGTGGGGCGTAGACGAGTCCGAAGTGCTCTCGCGCATGGAAGACAACTTCGCCGCCCTGTTTGGCTGTGCGCCCTGATCGGTGTGCGGCGCGGGCGGCGGCTCGGCCTTCGATCTATGCTGGGTCGAGCGATGCTCGAGGTGCACGACGTCGACCGCTACTACGGGGCACGCCGAGCCGTGTCGGCGCTGTCGTTTTCACTCGAGCCTGGGCAATGCGTGGGCGTTCTCGGTCTGAACGGTGCGGGCAAGTCGACCACGCTGCGCATGTTGGCCGGCGTGCTGAGCCCCACGCGCGGCAGCGTGCGCCTCGACGGGCAAGCCCTGCATCCGGGGGCCCATGCGCTGCGCGCGCGCATTGGCTTCTTGCCCGATAGGGCGCCGGTGTATGGCGAGATGCGCGTCGCGGACTACCTCGTCTTCGCGGCGCGCTTACGCGGGATCTCCGCGGGCGATGTGAGCATGCGCGTCGGTGAGGTGCTCGATGCGTGCGACCTCGAGAGCGTGCGCGATGAGCCCATCGATACGCTCTCCCACGGCTTTCGCCAGCGTGTCGGCATCGCCCAGGCGATCGTCCATGCGCCCGCCTTGCTCGTGCTCGACGAGCCGAGTCAGGGGCTCGATCCCGCCCAGCGCCTCGGCATGCGCGAGCTTCTGCGCAGGCTCCGTGCGCGGCATACGCTGGTGTTGAGCACGCACCTCTTGAACGAGATCAGCCAGTCGTGCGATCGCATCCTTTGGATTCACGAGGGCAAGCTCCTTGCCGAGGGTACCGAGGCTCAGCTCGTGTCGCGCTTCGTCGGCGGTACGCGCAGGCTCACGCTGCTCGCGAAGGGGCAGGCCGAGCCACTCATGGCCCTGCTCGCGGGCCTTTCGGGGGTGTCGGGGCTGCGGCTCGTGCGCGAGGAGCCCGAGCTCGAGATCGAGCTGTCTGCCCAGGCCGACGCACGCGCGCGCGTGAGTCGCTGCGTGGTGGAGAGCGGCGCGGAGCTGCTCGAGCTTTCGTCCCGCGGCGCTGGGCTCGAGGCGGTGTTCGCGTCCCTCACCGAGCAGCAGCGTGACGCGCGAGGGCAGCCATGACGCGCGCCTTGCTGATCGCGACGCGGGAGCTCTCGGTCACGCTCAGGTCGCCTTCGACCTTCAGCATTGCCGCCATCATGCTGTTCGTCGACGGCATCCTGTTCAACGCGTTCGCCCTCGGCGCCGAGCCCAAGCCCTCTCACCTGGTGCTCGAGCATTTCTTCGAGATCGCGAGCGGCACTACCATGATTGCGGCGATCTTGATCGCGATGCGTGCCTTCGTGCAGGAGCGCGAGCAAGGCACGCTGGTGCTGCTGTTCAACTCGCCGACGCGCAGCTACGAGATGGTGCTCGGCAAGTTCTTCGCCTCTTTCGCGCTGCTCACGCTGCTCGTGCTCTCCACAGCTTACTTGCCTCTGATGGTGGTGTGGCGGGGCAGCGTCGCTTTCGCGCACGTGGGCGTGGGTTATCTCGGCCTCGTGTTACTGGGTGCCGCGGCGTTGTCACTCGGCCTTCTCGGCTCGGTGCTCTCGCGCTCACAGCTCCTCGCGGGGTTGATCGGCGGCGCCCTGCTCGTGACGCTCCTACTCGGCTGGCTCCTCGCGCGTCTCACCGCGCCGCCGCTCTCCGACGTCATGCTGTACCTGGCGTTCTTCGAGACGCAGTTTCGTCCACTCGGGCGCGGCATTCTCGGCCTGAGCAACGTCGTCTATTTCTGCAGTGTGACCGCCCTCGCTCTCGCAGCCTCGAGCCAGATCTTGGGCGGGGAGCGCTTTCAGTGACCAAGAGCTTCGTGCTGCTCGCCCTCGGCCTCCTGTCGTGGCTCGTGGCCGAGCGCGTGATCGTCAGCGCCGAGCTCTCGCCGTGGGTGCGTGGCGTGGCCGGTCTGTCTCTGTTCGCTGGCTGTGTGCTCGATGGCCGTGCCCTTCGCGGTGCGCATGCCGAGCTCGCGCGCGGCTTCGGGTTTCGATTTGCGGCGAGCTGCCTTCTGGCGAGCTCGTTCTTCGCCTACTTGGCGCTCGATCTCGCCCGCGTGAACGTCGTGTCGCCGCTCGTGTTCGATGCCTGGGCCCTACCGCTCTTCAGTGGCTCCCTGTCGCGAATCGCCGTCGATCGCGCGTTTCGTGCGAGCCCCTTCGATGGCGCGCGCCTCACGGACCAGGCGCTCCCGGGCGGGGGGCTCGGCGTTCTGGGTTGGCTTCGGTTCGTGCTCAATCAGCAGGTTTTCGTGCGCGACGTGCGTCGCGATTTG
>CAYNOM010000359.1:0-6685 GCA_964398415.1 uncultured Polyangiales bacterium
CGGTTTGGAGGGCCGGTCGCACGCGGCCGCCAGCACGCCGCAAAATGCGGTGAGCCAGAGCGACAACCAGACGCGGGGGGAGATGGCCATGCAGACGAGCTCGAGCAAAAGCCGCGAGCACATGCGCCTCACGAACCAGATGCGAACCTGCATCTCGCTCGCTCAGATCGCGCGGACCCGACTTGGATGGACAGCCGACGAAGTGGGCGGGGGGGCCGAGAGTGAGTGACCCGGAGGAGTCACGCCAGCGGTGATTACTGGAAGACGAATGTCGCGTCAAGGTTGGAAGCGGGACGATCACCCCACGGCCGAGATCACGGCCGCAACGTGGTATTTTCGCGAGTACACAGTAAGGTCTCCCGCTGGCTACGCACTTGCTCTCCTGCTACGCTGGCCGTCGCCTGCGCCCCACGCGCGAGGAGACTCCCCCATGCTCTGCACTGCGTCTCGTCTGGCCACTGCCTGCTTGGCGGTGGCCGCCGTCGTCGCCTGTGATCGCCGCCCCGAACCCGTCGTGGTCGACGTGCACATGATGGCCACCTGTCCGTTTGCGAGCCACGTCGCCACCGAGCTCAGCGAAGCCATCGCGCCGCTGGGCGACCACGTGGAGCTGCGCGTCTCGCACATCGGCGAGCTCAACGAGAGTGGAGCGCGCTCGGCCCGAGGCCAGAGCGATGTCCAGGCAGACACACTGCAGGTGTGTGCGGATGCGCTGGGCTCCTTCGAGCAACGGCGCCAGTTTCTCGCCTGCGAAGCGGCGCACTACGCTTCGCTGCCGGCGGCTTGGGAGGCCTGTGCAAAGCACGCGAGCCTCGACGTCGCCAGGCTGCGGGCGTGTGCGGAGGGGAGTCGAGGTCGCGAGCTGCTCCGCGCGTCATTTGCGCGCTCGCGCGCCGCGCAGGTGTCGGAGAGCCCGACGCTGTTCATCGCAGGAAAGCGCTACACCGGGGGACGCAATCGCTACGCCATGGCCACCGCGGTCTGCGAGGCGTTCGGCGAACGGAGGCCTGCGTCTTGCGCGAAGCTGCCGCAACCCAAGGCCGTGCCCATTCGTGTGGTCACCGATGCGCGCTGCAAGGACGAGTGCGATCTGACGCAGTTTCGCAGCCTGCTCGAGCATGAGGTGCCTGGTGCCGAGCTCGAGCTGCTCGACCTCAGTAGCGACGAGGGACGCGCCCTGTGGCAGGCATCGGGGCGACGCCACCTTCCCATCGCCATCTTCCCGCGCAACTGGCAGCCCTCGGGCGCGACAGGCAGGCAGATTGCACCGCACCTGGCGGCGATGAAGGACAAAGACGCCCTGTCGTTCGCCATCGGCACGCGCTTCGACCCGCTGACCGAGATCTGTGACAACGGCGCGGACGACGACGGTGACGGCGCCACAGACTGCGCCGACGCCCAATGCCGCTACCGTTTGCACTGCCGGCAGGAGGTACCGAGCTCCGTCGAGCTCTTCATCTTGATGGGCGACGAGTTCAGCCACCGCGGCGTTGAGGCCGTCCATCACGCGCTCACCCAAGGCGCGTTCGACGTCACGCTGCATCCGATCGGGCACACCGCCGATGGCGGGCTCGTGGCCACGGGCGGCAAGGCGGCCATCCTCGAGGGCACGCGCCTCGAGTGCGCGCAGGACGCGGGCCTACACGGAGATGACGTGTTGACGTACGCCCTGTGTCGCCACCAACGCGCGAACGATCCCAACTGGCAGGGCTGTCTGCCGGCCACGATCGAGCGTGACGCGGTGGCGGCTTGTGTCGAAGGAGAGCGGGGTATCGCGCTCTTGACCGAGGCCTACCGCGCGTCGGAGCAGCTCGCGATCCAAAAGGCCCCCTTCGTGCTCGTCAACCATCGCCATCCGCTCGAGCGACACGACCCTCGCGCGATCAGCGCCGCGCTCTGCGAGCACAACCCAGCGCGCGCAGGCTGCAAGCAGGAGGCGGGACGATGAGCCCCACGAACACGACGCTGCTCTCCCTCGCCGTGGTGCTGAGCGTCTTCGGATGCGAGCGCCAGACAAGCTCAGATCGCGTGGGCCCCTACAGCCTGCACTGCTCCGAGCAGGGCGCCCCCCCCACGTGCATCCGCTTTCACGCGTCCACCGGGTCGGTCCGTCGCCTGGAGCTCGAGCGCATCGCCCACGGCAAAGCGGACCCGGATTCGAGCACGGCCGGCAGCGTGTACACGCTGACCTGCCGCAACTTCGGTCTCGCCCATGGCGCACCCGGGCAGGCTGCGATCCAGTGCCTGCGGCTCGATACGCACACGGGCGAGGTCATCGTCGTGGATGCCACTTCGGCGCCACCCGCTTTGTAGAAGCGACCCCATCGACCCTGGAATCTGGCCTCGCCTCCGGGCCGTTGGTGTAATGTTGCGCCGGAGATCGAATGATCGATCAACTCGCCGCGCTCTGGCAGCCGATCAGCACGGTCCTGGCACTGCTCGTGGCCGTGCTCGCATCCGCTCACGTGGTGTTGCACAAGCGCGAGTCGCGTTCGGCGGCGGGCTGGGTGGGCCTCATCTGGCTCGTGCCTGCCCTCGGTGCCTTGCTCTACCTCCTTCTCGGCATCAACCGCATTCGGCGGCGTGCCGCGCAGTTACGCGAGGGCATCGAGCGTGTGCACAACCCGAGCAGTGTGGATCCGATCGCGCCGATCGCCGTGTCTGCGCGCGTGAGTCAGGCGGGCAGTCATCTCGCCGATCTCGCGCAGCTCGTGGGTCGCGTGACCGAGCGCCCTCTGCTCGATGGAAACCGCATCACACAGCTCCACGATGGCGACGAGACCTATCCCGCCATGCTCGAGGCGATCGACGGCGCGCGCTCGAGCGTTGCGCTCGCGACCTACATCTTCGATACCTCGCCCGTCGGCATGCGCTTCGTGGAGGCGCTGTCGCGTGCCACGGCGCGCGGTGTCGAGGTGCGCGTGTTGATCGACGACATCGGCCGGCGTTACGCCTATCCGACCGTCGACCGCGTGTTGAAAAAGCACGGCGTGCGGGTTGCGCGCTTCATGCCCGCGCTGTTTCTGCGGGCTGCCTATCTGAACCTGCGCAGCCACCGCAAGATCCTCGTGGTGGACGGGCGCATCGGCTTCACGGGCGGCATCAACATCCGTGCGGGACACGTGATAGCAGACCGTCCCAAACATCCCATTCGAGATCTGCACTTCAAGCTCGAAGGGCCGGTGGTGTCGCAGCTGCTGGACGTGTTCGTCGAAGATTGGACTTTCTCCACACGCGAACGGCTGTCGGGTGATGCTTGGTTTCCCAGGCTATCGCCCGTCGGCAAGAGCCTTGCGCGCGGCATCGCCGACGGACCGGACGAGGACCTCGACAAGGTGTCGTGGACGCTGCAGGGAGCCATCGCCTGCGCGCGCCGCTCGGTGATCGTGATGACGCCGTACTTTCTGCCCGACTCTCCTTTGGTCTCGGCCTTGAGTGTGGCTGCGCTGCGTGGCGTGCGCGTCGACGTCATCGTGCCCGCGCGCGTGAACCTGCGCCTCGTGCAATGGGCGATGTGGCGCCACTTCGAAGACGTGTTGGGGGAGGGCGTGAAGGTCTGGCTCAGTCCGCCTCCGTTCGCCCATCAAAAGCTGATGCTGGTCGACAACGAATGGGTGCTGTTCGGCTCCGCAAACTGGGACGCGCGCAGCCTGCGTCTCAACTTCGAGCTCAACGTGGAGTGCTACGACGTGGAGCTGGCACGGTCGCTCAGGGCCTACGCGGAGGCGCATATCCAAAAAGCCGAGGCGCTCACGTTCGAGCGGCTCGAGTCTCGATCCGCCTTCGAGCGCGTGCGCGACGGGATGGCGCGGCTGTTCGTGCCCTACCTGTGAGGGTCGAGATCGCCGAGGGGATCTGGGGTCTGAAGCGCAGCCGGCACGCTCTCGGACGGAGCAGGCTCTGAGCCCACGAGGCCTATGACGACCGCGCTGGCCAACAGCACCCCACCCACGCACTGGAGCTGGGTGATCTGGGCGTCGAACATCACGGCACCGAGTGCGATGCTGATGACGGGCTCGAGCACGATCACGAGATTGAGCGCGAACAGCGACACGTCGCGCGCGGCGAGGTTCATCAGGCCGTGTCCACCCAGGGTCGTGACGAGCACGATCGCGACGAGAAAGAGCATGGTCTGCGTGCTGTAGCCGCTGAGGGGCACCCCCGCCGTAAGCGCCACGGGCAAAGCCACGAGTGCCGCGATCGACATGGTCGTGCCCATGAACACGTCGAGCGGCAGGGCACGCCGCGCTTCACGTGCGGTGACGTAGAACAGCGCGATCAGGCCCCCTGCGATGACGCTCAGCGCGTCGCCCAAGAGGGCCGTCGGGCCGAGGGCGAGATCGGCGCCCGCGATGAGCAGCATGCCAAAGGCTGAGATGCCGATCGAGAGCCAGGCGCGCCCCGTCGTACGCTCGCCGAGATACAGGCCGAGCAAGGTGGCGATCACGGGCTGCGCGACGAGTAAGAGCAGGTTCGACGCGTAGTCGGTGAGCTCGAAAGCTTTGATCCACAAGAGAAAATGCGCACCCATGAGCGCGCCACCCAGGCTCAAGCTGCGCGCGTGTTGGGCCACGGCCTTGACGTCGAGCGCTCCGCGCAACCATGCGATACACAGCGCGCAGAGCCCCGAGAACAGCGTGCGATGGAAGACCGCCGCGTAAGCGTCGAGCTTCGCCATCACGAAAAACGGGGCCGACGTGGACACCGCGAGCAACCCGCCAAACAGCGCGAGATACCCCGGCCTCACGGAGTCTCGACGTCCGCGTTGATTTCCTTTTCGAGCGCGGCGAGCTCGGCCTTGTAGTTCTTTTCGTCGATCGCCTTCGCGCTCTCGTCCTCGAAGTCTTCAGGCACGGGCAAGGCGGTCTCGCTCGGGACCTCGACGGTCTCGGCGGGCGTGGGCTCGGGCTTCGCCTCGGCGGCCTCGAGGCCCGTGGGGGCGACCCCAGGCTCGTCGGCCGGGGGCTCTTCCTTCTTGCCGCACGCGAGGCAGAGCAGCAGACAACACAGAGATAGGCTCGCTTTCATGGCGTTTGCTCCTGCGCGGCGAACAACACGTCGAGTCGCGCCTCGTGTCGCGCCTGCTCCTTCTCCAATAGGGTGTCACAGCGCTCGAGGGTCTTCTGATCCTGCCTTTTCTCCGCCAGCGCCCGGATGCGGACGAGGCGTGCGACTCGGCGCGAGTGCGTTCGCAGCTCGCGCTGCAAGGGCTCTGTGATGGCGGCAGAGTGCCCGGGCGGGGCGTTGAGCTCCTCGCGCAGCTCTTCGAAGCGCTTGCGTCGCGCCTCGTCGCGGCGCCTCTGGTCAGCCGCCGTGTCGGGAGGACGCTGGGCGGTGTCGTCTTCGAGGCGTTTGGCTGCAGCCAGCATGGCTTCGCGCAGGCTGTCTCGTGCTGCGCGCATGGCTTCACGCGCCTTGTCCCGTGCTGCCCCGAGCGTTTCGCGCGCTTCGTTGCCTGCTTCGCGAGCTGCTTCTCGTGCTTCGCGGACGGCCTCTTGGGTCTGCTCGCGCGTCTCTTGCATCTGCTTGCGGGCAGCTTCGCGGGCCTCCCTCGCAGCCTGTCGCGCCTCCTCTGCGGCCGCCCGCGCGGCGGCCTTGGTCTCTTCTTGCGCGGCCTGAAGATGGGCTCGACTGTCCTTCTTGCTCTTGGTTTCAGCGGTTTCCGGCGCGGGCGCCTTCGGCTTTTCTTCCTGGGCCAGGGCTACGCTCGACAGCGACAACGACAGCGCAGCCAGACCCCCGATCATGCTCATGCGTCGCATGCCCGGGATGCTACCCCCGCCGACCTGGACGCGCACCCTTCGGCCGCTCGCCGGCTGGCGCGGCTCCTTGCCGGCTGGCACGGCTCTTGAGTCTGACGGGCGGGTTGCTACGAATCGGTATAATTCGGGTCCGAATCGCGAGAGCTTTGCGCAGCGCCGCTTTTCGTTCGCAACATCTTCGCGCCCGAGACCACAGCCAGGGCCTGGCCCCCCAAGAAGAGGAATCCCATGGAGAACTACATCGGCACGCGCGCCAAGATCGGCGTCATCATTCCGGCGACGAACACGGGCGTCGAGTACGACCTCGCGAAGTTCAATCTCGATGGCGTGACCTTTCACCCCTCGCGCTTTTGGGTCGAGCTGCGCGACTGGCAAGCCGAGGCCGACAAGGGCCAGCCGATCAACAACGTGTTCGAGAATTTCCTCGAGTTGATCCGTCCCGAGATCCCCATCTCCATCCGCAACGTAATGAGCGCCAAGGTTGACCACATCATGTTGGGCATGAGCGCGGAGACGTTCTGGGGCGGTCTCGAAGGCAACATCCAGTTCGAAAAGAGCATCAACGATCAGCTCGGCGGGCTCGGTCTCACCACCGGCGCCACCGCCGTGCGCATGGCGCTCGAAAACTTCAAAGCCAAGACGCTCAGCGTCGTGACGCCCTATCCGCCCGTCGGCGATGACAACGTGCGGCGCTTCTTTGGAGACATCGGCTTTCAGGTGAAGCACGTCCACGGCCTGTGCCGACCGTCCGCCACGGCCATCGCCGAGACGCCGATCTCGATGGTGATGGACGCCGTGCGCAAGATCGATGGCGACGACGTCGACGCGATCGTGCAGGTGGGTACGAACCTCTCCACCTCCGACGTGTTCCCGACGCTCGAGCACTGGCTGAAGAAGCCCTGCATCCCGATCAACGTGGCCAC
>CAYNOM010000360.1:0-6672 GCA_964398415.1 uncultured Polyangiales bacterium
CATGGAGATGCCGCTCGATAAGGTGCGAAAGGTGCTCAAGATCGCCAAGGAGCCCATCTCGCTCGAGACACCCATCGGCGAGGAGGACGACAGCCATCTTGGCGACTTCATCGAGGACAAGTCGATCTCGTCCCCGGTGGAGGTGGTGATCTCGAACAACCTCGAAGACCAAACTCGTCGCGTGCTCAAGACGCTCACGCCGCGCGAAGAGAAGGTGCTGCGCATGCGCTTCGGGATCGGCGAAAAGAGCGATCACACGCTCGAAGAGGTAGGCCAAGACTTCGAGGTCACGCGCGAGCGCATTCGCCAGATCGAGGCCAAGGCGCTGCGCAAGCTGCGTCACCCGAGTCGCTCGAAGCAGCTCAAGTCCTTCATGGACACTTGAAGAGCCGTCGGAAAATGGCTCATAGCCGCTTTCGTCCTCGGCCCAAACCTGCGAAATACCAGTAGTATTCCTCGGTTTGGGCCTGCGGGCGCGCTGGCTCTGAGCTCATTTTGCGACAGCTCTTGAGCCTACTTGGCGGCGCTGACGCGCAGCAGACGGGGCCTCGGCGAAAGCCGGGGCCTTTTTCGTGGGTGCGCGGCTCGCGGTGCTGCGGAGGTGGGCCCACCAGGATTCGAACCTGGAACGTCCCCGTTATGAGCGGGTGGCTCTGACCATTGAGCTATGGGCCCCAACCCAGGATGGGGTCGCCGCGGGTTGTAGCATGCGGGCTGCCCGAAGGAGGAACGCGATACCAACCAAGCGGCTTCTTGCGGCGACTTCTTGCACGCGCTTCACAAAGGCGGTACACGCGCGCCGAGCAGGTCTTTTCGCCATGAGGAACACGTGAGCGTACGGGAACAACTGGTCGCGCTTGCAAAACTGGGGCGCATCGATGCATCGACGCACGAGCTCGACAAGGAGCTCAGAGAGATCCCCAAGGAAGTCGACGAGCTGCGAGAAGCCGTCGCGTTGCTCGAGGGGCTCTTGGCCCGCGAACGCAGCCAGCTCGAGCAGGCCCAGACCCTGAAGGATCAGCAGGAGGGCCTGATCAAGGAGGCCCAGGACGGCATCTCGCGCGCCAAGGCCAAGGGAGCGAAGGCCAAAAACGCGCGCGAAGCGGACGCCGTCGAGCGCGAGCTCGAGACTGTGCGCCGCTCGCTCAAGGATCGCGAAGCCGAGCGCGACAAGCTCACGGAGGCGATGGCAAAGGTGCAGGCGTCACTCACGCAGCATCAAACCGAGTTCGCTGGCCTGAGAGAGATGCTCTCCGCCAAGGAGGTCGAAGCCCAGGCGCGCATGGCCGAGCTGCAGAAGCAGCGCGACATCGCCCTGACCGGCCGCAGCGAGCTCACCGCGCTCGTGCCGCGCGACATCCTACGCCGCTACGATGCGATCCGCGGGCGCCGCGCCGCTGGCGTGGCCGAGGTCAGGGACGGCGTGTGCCAGGGCTGCCGCATGTCGGTGCGGCCGATGCAGTTCATCGTGATTCAGCGCGAAGAGGGCATCGAGCAGTGCGCCCAGTGTCAGCGCTACCTGTATCTCGCTTCCTGGCTGGCCGATGACGCCGCCACGCTCGAGGCGGGCGAGGCTGTCCCGACCGACGACACGGACACCTGAGCGTTGTTCCCGTCCAAGTGGCGCAGAAGCCGCTCTCGTGTCGTCAGACGAGGGCGAGCCACTGCTCGTGGATCTTGCCTTCGCCCCGCACGACCTCGAAGTAGCGCTTTTGAACGCGCTCGGTGACGGGCCCGCGGGCGCCGATGCCGATCTGGCGATCGTCGATCTCGCGCACCGGTGTGATCTCGGCCGCGGTGCCGCACATGAACACCTCATCGGCGATGTAGAGCTCGTCGCGGGTGATCGGGCGCTCCACGACGCGAAGGCCGAGCTCGTCGCACAAAGCCATCACGGTGTCGCGGGTAATGCCGCCGAGGATCGAGGCACCCAGGGCCGGCGTGTAGATGACGCCCTTCTTGACCACGAAGAGATTCTCGCCCGACGCCTCGGCCACGTAGCCCTGGGGATCGAGCATGATGGCCTCCTGGTACCCGGCCGCCATGACCTCGCGCTTGGCCAAGATCGAGTTGACGTAGTGGCCGACGATCTTGCCCTTGGCCATGACGGAGTTGACCGAAGGACGCGCGAAGGAGCTGACCTTGGCGCGAATTCCCCGTTTGATGCCCTCGTCGCCGAGGTAGGCGCCCCAGCGCCAAGCCACGATCGTCAAGTGGACGCGGTTCTCGGTGGCCCCGAGGCCCATGGCGCCCGAGCCGAGGAAGGCCAGGGGACGCAGGTAACACTCGTCGAGGCCGTTTGCGCGGATGGTGTCGAGGCAGGCCGCAAACACCTGCTCGCGCGACTGCTCGATCTTCATGGTGCAAATGTGCGCCGACTCGAACAGGCGATCGACGTGCTCCTCCAGCCGAAACACCGCGCTTCTGCCGTCCGCGAGCTTGTAGCAGCGGATGCCCTCGAAGACCCCGAGGCCGTAGTGGAGGGTGTGGGTGAGCACGTGAACCTTGGCGTCGTCCCAATTCACGAGCTCGCCGTCGAACCAGATCTTCTCCACCTTGTCGACCATGGATCCTCCCTCATGCCTCCGCGGCAGATGCGGGGCCTCTTCCCCCGCTGGGGCCGAGTGATCGCACAAAAAACCCATAACGACCAGGTGCATGGGTCGTGTTTGACGAGCCGAGACCCCTGGAGTAGAACCGCGCGACCTCAGCCCTTGGGTTTGCTGCGGCATGCGCCCAACGAGGTCGCAGACGAAGCATCAGGGGCACACACGCTGCGAGGAGCTCGTTTTGTTCGGCCTTCTGTACACTCTTTCGACGTGGCTTCAGCCCGAGGTCAGCTCCGGTGGCGGTGCACCCAACGTAGGGGCTACGCCTACCGGCGGTGGCGGCTCGACGGGGTGGATCTCGCAGCTCGGTCTGATGGCCGTGATGATGGTCGTCTTCTACCTGGTGCTCATTCGGCCCCAACAGAAGCGCCAGAAGGAAACGGATGCGCTCCTCAAGTCTCTCAAGAAGGGACAAAAAGTGCGCACCACCAGCGGCATTCGCGGTGAGATCATCGACTTCAAGACCGACAGCGGCGACGAGGTCGTCTTGCTCGTCTCGGATCGTGTGAAGATCAACATCCTGCGCTCGCACGTGGCCGGAATCATCGAGTCACGCGAGGAAGCGCCTAAGAGCTGACGCGGACGACCCGCGCAACGCCTCACCTGCGGCGCAGCGCAAGTCCTTTGGCAAGAGAGAAACATGGACAAGGGTTGGTACCTTCGCCTGAGCGTCGTGTTGGTTGTGCTGGTCGGAGCCGTGCTCACGGTCTGGCCCAGCTTCGACGCCTGGTTGCCTGCACCGGAGTGGGTCAAGTCGAGCTTCGATGGGCGCATCGCCCCGGGTCTCGACATCAAGGGTGGTCTCAGGCTCACCTACGAGGTGGAGGTCGATGAGGCCATCAGCGATCGTCGAAACCGCCTTGCCGACGATCTGATCGACCGGCTTGGCATCGAATTCGGCACGTTCAAGGCCGACGAGATGCCCACCCGCGATCAGCTCGACGAGGTGCGCAAGCGCGTGAAGGTCGAGACCGTGGGCGAGCGCGAGATTCGCGCCACCTTCACCAAGCCGGAGGACGCGGCCAAGCTCAACCTCGAGCTCATCCGCAAGTTCGGTGATCTCAAAGAGGTGTCGCGCACCGGCAACGTGGTGGTGCTCGGCATCCGCGACGACATGATCGACGAGCTGCGCGACACGGCTGTGGGCCAGGCCCGCGAGACCATCGCCGACCGCATCGACAAGCTCGGCGTGCGCGAGACCAGCGTCACCGCCCGCGGCACCGACATCGCGATCGAGATCCCGGGCGCGGACGAGGCGAGCTTTGCGCGTATCCGCGAGATCATCAGCCGCACCGCGCGTCTCGAGTTCAAGATCGTCGACGACGACGCCGACTTCATCGGCAGCCTCCAGAACCTGCCCGAGGGCATCGAGCGCCAGACCGAGGTCGTGTCGGCCGGCATCGAGAACCCGCAGACGGTGGTGAGCTACCTCGTCGCGCGCGGCGAGGACGCCCGTGCCAAGCTCCAGGCCTACGTGGACTCGATCCGCTCGCAGGTGCCCGATGGGCGTGAGGTCCTGCTCGGCCGTCTCGACGTGGCCGACGACAGCGAGAACGATCCCAACGCGCAGAAGGCTCCTCAGCCCTGGCGTACGTACATGCTCAACGCGCGCGCGGACGTGACCGGCGAAGACGTGAAGGAGGCCTTCACCTCCTTCGACTCCGAAAACAGCCGTCCCTACGTCGCGTTGAACTTCAATCAGAAGGGCTCCGACAAGTTCGGACGGCTCACGGGTCGCAACGTGAAGCGCCGCATGGCCATCGTGCTCGATGACCGCGTCGAGACGGCTCCAGTGATCCAGACCGAAATCGGCGGCGGTCGCTGTCAGATCACGCTCGGCGGGATGCGCAGCTACAACGAGACGCTCCAGGAAGCGAAAGACCTCGTGCTGGTGTTGCGCGCCGGCGCCCTACCGGCGCCGATTCGTCCAGCCAACGAGCAGATGATCGGCCCGTCGCTCGGTCGTGAGGCCATCGAGAAGGGCGGCATGGGCGCGCTCGTCGGCGTGTCCTTGGTCATCCTGTTCATGCTGTTCTACTACCAAGTGGGCGGGCTCATCGCCGACGTCTCCGTGCTGCTGAACCTCGTGTTTCTCTTCGCGCTCATGGCGCTGTTCGAGGCCACGCTCACGCTCCCGGGCGTCGCGGGCATCGCGCTTACGGTCGGTATGGCGGTGGATGCCAACGTGCTGATCAACGAGCGCATCCGCGAGGAGCTGCGCACGGGCAAATCGGCACGGGTCGCCGTCGATCAGGGCTTCGATCGCGCGTTCTGGTCGATCTTCGACAGTCAGATCACGACGTTCATCGCAGGCGTGGTGCTCTTTCAGTACGGCACGGGCCCGATCAAGGGCTTTGCGGTGACGCTGATGATCGGCATTCTCACGTCGCTTTTCACCGGGGTGTTCTGCTCGCGCGTGATGTTCGACTGGGTGGTCCGCGGGCTGCAGGTCAAATCGCTGAAGGTCGGGTGAGGTCATGGAGTTCTTCAAGCCCAAGGGTGCCATCGACTTCATGAAGCTGCGCCGACCGCTGTTGTCGGTGTCTCTTCTGCTCTGCCTGGCGGGACTGATCTCGTCCTTCGCGCCGGGCCCAAACTACGGCATCGACTTCAAGGGCGGCACCGAGGTGCAGCTCAGGTTCGATCCCAAGGTCACGCCCGCCACGGTGCGCACGACCCTCGCGGAGATGGACTACGACGCCGACGTCGTCACCGTCGAGGGTCACCCCGGCGAGTACATGATCCGCGTGGGGCAGGTCACCACGCTGCCCAAAGAGAAGATCGAGACCATCAAGTCGAAGCTCAACTGGGTTGTCGACGGCGTGAAGGTCGAAGAGCTCAAGGTCTCGCCCGGCGGCGACAAGATCTCCCTACGCATGCGCGACGACGTGCCGGCGGCTTCCATCGAGAGCGCGCTCAAGGCTGCAGGAGCCGACGTGCGCACCGTGACGGCGTTCGGGTCGCGCGACCAGCACCGCTACGAGGCCCAGCTCATCGGCGTCGCCGACGAGTTGCTCAAGGGGCTCAAGACAAAGCTGGGCGAAGCCGCCCCCGACGAGCCCCTGCGTGTGGAGTGGGTCGGTCCCAAGGCGGGGCGTCAGCTTCGCGACGCAGCGGTGAAGTCGCTGCTTTGGGCCATCCTGTTCATCATGGGTTACGTGGCCCTGCGCTTCGACCTGCGCTTTGCGCCCGGCGGCATCCTGGCGCTGACGCACGACGCGCTGGTCACCGTGCTGATCTTCGTGGTCATGCAGCGCGAGGTCAATCTGTCGACCGTCGCCGCGCTACTCACGATTCTCGGCTACTCCATCAACGACACCATCGTGGTTTACGATCGCATCCGCGAGAACATGACGCGCATGCGTGACGTGACGATGTACCGGCTGATCAACGTCAGCACGACGCAAACCATGTCGCGCAGCATTCTCACCAGTACCACCACGGTGATCTCGGTGGTTCCCTTCCTGATCTGGGGCACGCCGGTCATCCAAGACTTCGCCGTCGCCCTCATGATCGGCATCGTCCTCGGCACCTACTCCTCTATCTACGTGGCTGCTCCGGTCACGGAGTGGATGGACCGGCGCCTGTTCTCGAAGAGCTGAAGAGCAGTCGCAAAATGGTGCCCGAGCCGCGGGTTGAGGGCCTGACGAGAGCGCGCGCGCGCTACGTGCTCCTGCCGCAGGATCCGGCGCGCGCAGCAGAGCTCGCGCGGGCGTGTCGGCTCTCGCCGGTGCTAGGGCAAGTGCTGCTCAATCGAGGCCTGCACGCCGAGGAGGCTGTGCAGCGCTTTCTCGCGCCCAAGCTCGCCGACCTCACCTCACCCGCGTCCATGGTCGATCGCGCAGCGGCAGCCGAGCGCTTGGCTCGCGCCATTCGACAGCGAGAGCGGATCGTCGTCTTTGGCGATTACGACGTCGATGGCACGACGAGCACGGCGATCCTCGCCGACATCCTCGAGGCGCTCGGAGGCGATGTGCGGGCCATGGTCGCGAGCCGCTTCGAGGGCGGCTACGGGCTGAGCGACCGCGCCCTCGAGCGCGTGATGGCGCTCGAGCCACGTGTG
>CAYNOM010000361.1:0-6662 GCA_964398415.1 uncultured Polyangiales bacterium
CTCGAGCATGCCGTTCTGGAACTGAATGGCGCTTCGCTCGAAGTAGAGCTCGCCAAGCCGGAACATGGCATCCGGCGTGTACGTCGGATCGTCCGGATACTGCGCGACGAAGCGCTCGAACAGGGCGATGGCCTCCGTCGTCGCCTCGTCTTGCAGCTTCTCCTCGGTGCCGATCTGCCGTGCGTAGGCCTCGGTGCGCTGCCGCTTCTGTCGCAGGTACTCGCGACGCAGCAGTGACTGGACGGTGTCCTTGTAGGCGTCCCCGTGCCGCTTGAAGCGCGAGACCTCCGCTTCCATTTCGGCGAGCGCTTGCAGCTGCTCGGCCGTGGGGCGTGGACGCTCGTCTTTGATGCGCTTGTCTGCGGTGTCGAGAAACGCCGGCAAGTCGGCACTTTCGGTCCAAGGCACGGACTCTTCCTCAGCGGCCGCGCTCGGCGATGCCGGCTGTTCGCCTGCCGGTGCGGCCGTTCCGGCGTCGCTTGCCGCAGCTTCGGATGCCGCGTCCGCAGGCGCTGTCGTCGGGGCCGAGGTCGTGGTCGAAGTCGTGGTCGCCGCCTCAGAAGTGGGTGTGGCAGCCGCAGGGGGCGCCTCTTTTTCTTTTTCTTGCGCCCCGGCGTAGCCATGCACGAGCCCTGCCACGGAGAGCACTGCCGCGGCGCCCTGTAGCGCTCGCTTCGAGCGAATTCGCAGCGTCACTGTTCGCCTCCCGAGGTGGGCTCGTCCACGATTTCCTTGTACTCGTCGTCGAGCGCGCGCATCTCGCGAGCGCGTTCACGCGTCAGGATCTCGACGCGCATTCGGTGCTCTTCACGCTCGGCCCACCCCACGTCGATGGTGCCCACGTCGGAGCGCAGCACCAGGTCGTAGACCCGGTCACGGACGGCGGCGAAGTTGGTGTAGGCCACGCCGCCCACGACGTCTTCCGCCTCGGTCTCGAGGCTCGCAAGCTGATTGCGGTAGGACTCGACGTTGCTGGACTCTTGCGCGAGGGCACCCTCGATTTCGGCCCTGCGCTCAGCCAGCACCTGATCGATCTCCGCATCCCGTCGCGCCAACGTGGCCTCGACCGACACGAGACGGCGGAACATGACATCCACCTGAGCGTCGGGCTCGCGTCCCAATGAAGCAAGAAGCGCGCGCTCCTGCTCGACGAGCTCGTTGTAGCGAGCCCGCACCTCGTCGTCCCTGACGTAGCGCGCGTCGCCGACGCCGACTTGCAGGCGACCCGACTCGACCTGGAACTTCAGCTCCGCGAGCTGCGCGCGAAACTGCTCGACCGCGCCGCGTTGTCCGCCGAGCTCGCTCTGCATGGCTGCCACGCCCTCGGCGTTCTCACGCGCGTCTTGCGTGTCTTCGAGAAAGCGCTCGGTGGCCACGATGCGGGCGTCCATGCCGAGCAGCTCGACCTCGAGCTTGGAGAGCTCGCGCGACATGTCGCGAAAGCCCGTGAGCATGTCGTCGTCGCGGTTTGCGAAGTCTTCCGCGTCCGTCGGCATCCCGGACAGGGCCGCCTCGAGCTTGCGGCGCTCGGCCCGGATGGCGGCAAGCTCCGCCGAACCTGCCGTCGGCGTACGCTTCTCCTGTGCGGCAAGCAGCTCACGCCGGATGCCGGTCGCGCGATTGCGCAGGGCCGTGGTGCGCTGACGTTGGCGCCTGAGGTCGACGAAGACGTTGACGGCGTTGGGCGCATGGAGCGCGCCCTCGAGACGACGCACGAGGTCACCCGTCTCGCGTACGGCGCGTCGCGAAAGGGCGAGATCGGACAGCACGTGGAGCGCGCGGTCCATGTCGACCTCGTCGGCAGCAAAGGGCGCCGCCTCCGGAGGCAGGATCGTCGTCGCGTCGAACACCTCGAGGTTGTCCTGGACCAGCGAGCGGAAGTAGGCGAGCGCGTCCTCGCGCTTGTTCATGATCGCATCGAGCTTGTCGCGCACGGGCGCGTAGGTGCCCGTGGTTTGCGCGAACACTTTGGCGGCGTCGTCGAGCCGGCCGTCGCGCAAGAGCAGGTTGCCGCGCAGCACGCTGCCTTCGGCCATGTAGCGGCTGTCTGGGGCCGCGATGGACAGTACCTCGAGCGCACGCTCGGCGCGTGTCGAGTCGCCCATGCGAATGTAGACCCACGCGATCTCGTACAGCGCCACGTCGAACCAGCGTGAGGTGCGCGGCACCGCCTGGTACGCCTCGAGTGCCTGATCGAGCTGGTCGGTTTCGTAGTAGAGGCGACCCAGCGAGAGCTGCGCGAGCTCGACGACCTGAGTGTGCTCGGGCGTCGTCACGGGCGCGCGGAGCACACGCCGAAAAGCCTCGACCGCCTGCGGGAACTGCCGCTGCAGCGTGAGCACGACACCCACGAAATAGCGCGCCTGCGGATAGTAAGGGCTGTTCTCGGAGACCGCCTCGAAACCACGGCGCGCCTCCTCGAGGCCCGCCGCGTCGATGGTGGTAGCCTGAAGATCAGAGCCCGCCCGCGTGAGATCCTCGCTGGGCACAGCGCGATTGTAGAGGTACTTGGCCCGGAAGTAGGCCGTCGAGGCCTCGACCTCGCGCGGCGGCAAGCGACTCAGCTTGTCGAAGTAGGCGTCGACACCGGTGAAGTCACGTGTGCGGATGGCGATTTCGATCAGGCGTCCGAGGGCCCGCGACGCGTAGGGCCGAAACGCCGGCTCTTCCGAGCGGTCGATCAGCTGCCTCAGGCGCGTGCGCGCGCCCATGTAGTCGCCCGCGGCATAGAGCGACTCGCCGAGCAAGAACATGGCGTCAGGCGTCGCCGCATGATTCGGATAGTTTTCGACGATATCCGTGAGGATGATGCTGGCGCGAACGTAGTCCTGCAGCTTGTAGAAGAGCTCGCCGTCGGTGAGACGTTCTTCGACGTAACGGGGACCGCGGAGGTCACGTTTTCTGAGGGGCTCGGCCTGCAACTGCTGGGCCTCGCTCTCGAGGTCGCGCAACTGCGTCTCGACCTTGCGCGCGTCCTGCGCGTGCACGGGAGCCACTGCCACCGCCCCCACCCCCAGAAGCGCCGCCCCCACGAGCCAACACTCGTGTGCGCGACGAGGCCCCATCACTTGCCCCCCTCAGCTCCCACTGCCACGCCGACCGTCGCGGACGTGCCCGCCGCTTTCTCGCTCTCCCCCAAGGTGGCGGTGTCGGTGATCTGCTCTTGGTACCGAATGGCGGGTCGCTCTTCGAGGGGCGCCGTGGGCCCGCCCTTCTCGTAGGCCACCACGCGAACGCTCACCGCCTTGCCCTCGGGCGCGGAGAACGAGTAGCTCGAGCGCTCCTTGAAGCGATAGCCCTTGAGGTACGAAAAGATGCCGTAGCCGTGGCCTCGATACTCGAGGTTGACCGTGAGCGTGTGCTCACCGGGGACGATGCTGCCGTTGTAGACATCGAACACCGGCCGCTCGCCGAGGCCGCCCTCTTCGTCTGCGCGGTTGAAGATGGGCGCGCCGTCGAGTGAATACACCGCGCGCACGAGCTTGTAGGAGCCGCTCATCTTGTTCTCGTGCACGATCACGGTCTGCGCGCCCGCCACGACGCCCTGCAGCACCGTCTCGGCCAACAGCGAGAGGCGCGCCTTGGAGCGGAAGATCTGCTCCTTGAGCTCGTTGATGCGCTGCTCGAGATCGCGAAGTCGCACCGCATAGGTGCCGGCGTCGATGTCCTCTGCCTCAGCCGCCGCAGGCTGACCCTCGGCCGGGGCCGCGGTATCCGTGGCCGGCGTGCCAGTGGCCGGCGTGCCAGTGGCCGGCTTGGCCGTCGTCGGCGCGGCCGCATCCCCGGCTTTCGGAGCAGCGGCAGCTTCAGCCGACGTTGCCGCTTTCGGTGCCTTGCCGGTCTCCTGGCTGGCTTGGCCGAATGCCACGCTTGCCAGGAGCCACGCTGCCCCGATGGTGGACCACAGCGCCATCCTCATCCGCATGCTCGCTTCCCCTCGTTCGCTGCGAAACGCTCGTCGGCCCCCGACCGCCCGGCGCAACGGCACCGTTAATACCAACAGCGCACGATGTGGTCAACGCAGGTCATCGAGACGCAACAGAGCGGAGGGGCACGGGAATTCCGAAACGGCACCGTCCGAGGTGTAGGTAAGCGGCTGCGACGCTACCGCAGCGTGCGCGAAATGGACTGTAGATCGGGCCCTGGAGCTACACTTCGCCGCATGTCGGTGTCCTCGACGAAGCGCGCGCGTGTCAGGGGGCGTTCGCCTCGATGCACACCCGCCGAGTATTCTCGCGTGGGAGCGCCGTACGTCGCCTGCGCAGATCGTTTGGCGCGCTCGCGCGTCGATCTTTTCGTGCAATGCCCCCGACACGTGGGGATCGCGGGAGCTACCGCGTGAATCGGACTGAGCTCTCAGCCTGCTCCGATGAGCAGTTGCTCGACCTCTACACCGGAGGGGAGCTGGGTGCGATGGAGGTGCTACTCGATCGGTATGAGAAGCCGCTGTTCCATTTCGTGCTTCGCCACGTGGCCGACCGCGCGCGAGCGGAAGACTTGGTTCAGGAGACGTTCTTGCGCCTGATCGAGCACGCCACGAGCTTCGCCGGTCAGGCACGCCTTCGGACCTGGATGTTTCGTATCGCGCGAAATCAGTGCATCGACGAGTCTCGTCGACAGGTGCATCGGCGCCACCCTTCCCTCGACGCGCCCAGCGGCGCGGACGGCGACGGTCCGAACCTACACGAGCGCATCGGCTCACGCGATCACGGCTCGGAGCGGGACGCAGTCTCGAAGCAGCTCGGTGCGACGATGGCGCAGGCGATCGACGCTCTGCCCCACGAGCAGCGTGAAGTGTTCTTACTTCGTCAGCTGCAGAACCTGTCATTCAAGGAGATCGGCGAGATCGCGGGCGTCCCCGAAAACACCGTGAAGAGCCGCATGCGCTATGCCCTCGAACGCTTACAAGGAGCCCTCGCGGAGTACCGCGACTACGCGGAGGAGCTTCGATGAGCACGCACCAGGCCATGACCTGCGAGGCTTGCCGCGACGCCATCACGGACCTCGTCTGCGATGAGCTCGACGAGACCGAGCGCGCGGAAGTGCTCGCCCATGCAGCCAGCTGCGAAGCGTGCAGCTTGGAGCTCTCGCGTTTTCGCGCGGTGCTGGGCGCCGCGGCAGAGATCCCGCTCGAAGCGCCCTCACCGCGCCTGCGTGCGGCCGTGATGGACGCAGCGCGGCAGGCGCTTACGCAGGGTGGCTCGAAGGAAGCGCCCGCGCGGCGCGCTGAGGTCGGGAGCCTGCTTTCGAGGCTCCGTGCGCTGATCGAGCGCCTCTCGGTGTGGGCCATGTCTCCGCAGGTGGCGATGGCGAGTGTGCTGATCCTGATGGTGGGCATCGGCCTGTATGCACTGCCGCTCGGAGACGCTCCCGAACAGACCGCCCTGCGCGCTGCAGAGGTCGACGACGAGGCGAGCTGGGAGGAGGGCGCGGCCGAGGAGCGCGCCGCCACGGCCACCGCTGCGCCCGTGGCGAGCGGCGAGGCGGAGCCGGAGCAACTGGAGGCACGTACTTCGGACGGCAAGCTCACGACGAGCCCGGAGAGCGCGCGTCGGCAGGCGCGCCGAGAGGACAGCAAAGCCGAGCGCGCGGCAGCAGAGCCAGCGGCGAAACCAGCGCCCGCTCCCCTGCCGAGCAAGCGTTCGGCGTCCCGGCCGGCGAGCAACGCCATCGGTGGCGGCTCGCAAAAGAGCGCCAGTGGCGCGGGCCTCGCCGACGACATCCATGCACCGACTGAAACCAGCGAACGTCTGCGAAAAGGGGCGAGTCCCTACGCGAAGGCACCACCCCCGGCCGCCGCAGAAGAGGCCGATTTCGCGCCAGCCCCGGCACGGGCCGAGGGCTCTCCCCCAAGCGCCGAAGCGCCCGCGCAAGCGCCACATACACCCTCCGCGCTGAGCGAGGGCGTGCGCGCCGCACAGGCCGGCGACCACAAGAGAGCCATCGCGCTGCTATCGCCTCTGGCCGATGCGAAGGAAGCGAGCGCGAACGCGCGCGCCGAGGCGCGTCGTTGGCTGGCCCATGCCTACCGTGGGAGCAATGACTGCAAGACGGCACTACGCTACTACGAGCCCCTCGTGGCTCAGCGCACGGCCGACCGTACCCTACTGCTCGAGGCCGCAGACTGCTTCGCGCGGGTCGGCAACCAAACTCGCGCAAGCGAGCTCGAGCGACGCGCACGCCCGGCAGCCAACTCGACCGCCGACTGACCTGCGTCACGAGCGTTCGCGATCGCCGTTGGTCGCACGTCGAAACAACTGCGGTGCACGAAACCGCCGACGCCGACGCAGCTCGTAACCGACGGTAGCGAACACGCCCGGCAGCGCGGATGCGAGCGAGCCGTCCCACTGCACCTCGAGCCTTTCGAAACCATGCTGCATGAGCGTGGCACGCTGCTCCGGCGTCACGTCGGTGAGCACACAGCGCGCGCCGAGAGCTATCGCGGTCGCGGAAAGGCTTGCGAGCTGTCGGGCGACCTCTCCATCGCAGCCCTCGCGATGCGCGAACACGAGCACGAGACAGCGCACGTCGCGCCTCAGTAGATCGCGCTCGAGCTCGGCCAGCATGGGCTCGAACACGTCGGCCTCGAGCCCTGGCAGGACGAAAACTGCGTGGCAGTGGGGCACGAGCTCGACGAGGCACATGGCACGCGCCGAGGCTTC
>CAYNOM010000362.1:0-6619 GCA_964398415.1 uncultured Polyangiales bacterium
GACCGCCTTGCGGTCGGCGGAGAGGGACGCCCTCTCGCGTTTGATGCCCCACGGGGCGCAGACCTCAGTGCGCGCCGGCCGGTGCGGATTGGCGTCGCTTCGCGTCAACCTAGCCGAGCTTGCGCACGTCGACGTGCGCCCCCGCGAGCTGGAGGATGTGGTCGTCCGCGAGTTGCACGGTGTCCATCAACGCCTGCTCGCTGCGCATGCGCAGCACATTCCCGTTGCTGATCTGGAAGAACTCTCCCACCGCCGCTGTCGCGAGCGAACTGCTCACGTCCGTCCGACACTCGGAGAGCAGAGGCTTCATTTTCTCGATGGCGGTCTTGGAGCTGATCCGACCAAGCCACCAGGTGCCGATGTTGTCTCGGCCTTTGTAATCGAGGTCGCCTGGATTCTGGGTCGCGAGCATCACGCCGAGGCCTGCCGACCGTGCGCGCTTGAGGAGGTCTTGCAGGGGTTCCTTCGTGGCGGGCTTGCGGGTGGCTGGCATGTACATGTCTGCCTCGTCGAGGAAGAGCACGGATTGCAGGCTCTTCGAGGGGCTCCGGCTGCACCAGCGCGAGAGCTCCACGAGGAGTTGCGATACCCAGAAGTCCACGCGCTCCGCGTCGCCGAGGAACTTGGTGCTGATGATGGTGATCGGGACCCTACCCTTGGACGTCGAACCGTCTCTGCCAAGTAGAGCTTCGGCGCGCAGGGGCTCGTTGTCCGATTCGAGCAAAGCACCGTGGGTCAGGCGGAGTGTCTCGAGGTTCGTTACGAGGCGACCGAAGAGCTTCGGATCGAGCCGTCCGAGCTCCGCGATCAGGCTCTCGTCTTCCTCGGCGAGTAGCTCGATGATTTCGCGAAGCCCCACTTCGCGGTCGGCGTTCAGCTGTGCCAGTACGTCGATGGCCTTCGCTAGGATCGCGAGGTGCGTGAGCTCCGTTCCGGTTCCCTTGTAGCCCATCATGGCCCCGAGACCTTGTGCTGCGAACTGGCAGATCTGCGCGCGCTCATGCGGCGGCAGTGCACTCAGTCCGGCCGGGACAGCGCGGATTCGCAACGACTGCCCCGCGGGATTGCCGGGAGTGAACAGCCGCACGTGTGCCTGTTCGAACAGCGCCCGCTTGCGACGTGCGCGCTCCGCGTCGGCGTCCGGCATCCCGCGAAGCTCAGGGTCGGCATACACGGCGAGGTCGCCCTTGCGATCGAGCAGAATGGCTCCGACGCCGCGCTCGACCAGCTGTTCGATCACGTTGAGCGCCAGCGAGGTCTTGCCGCTCCCGGATGCCCCCAGGAAGGCCGCGTGGCGCTTGAGTTGCTCCGGGTCGAGCGTGGCGGCAGCCGCCTTGACCGAGATCGTGACGCCTAGGCGCAGCGGGCCGTTGTGCGTGTCGGGTGCCTTGTTCGTGACCCGCGGCGGTACGGAAGCGAGCTCGGTGCCGGCAACGTGGTGGGCCGGCGTGGATGGCTGCGGGGGACGCGATGGCTTGGGGCGGACGACAGACCCCACGGCTTGTACGAACATGTCACTTCCCCGCACGTCGATCACGGCAGGCAATCCCAAGATGCCCCGAATCGCGTCACCCGTGAGTAGTGGCCGCTCACTGCGCGCCCAGTCCACGAACCCAGGTTCGCCTCGGTGCTGCAGCCAGAATGCCCGGTAGGCCATCATCGTGCGCCAGGAGGCGTTGTCGACGACGACTTTCCTTCCGTGCGCCTTGAACAGTGCGCCCAGATGCTTGGCGACCGCGCTGCCTGCCCCGCCCCCGAAGTCGGAGCTGCGCAGGGCCACGGGCACGCTCCTCGCTTCCGCCGCGGCCTTGAGGAGGGCGTCTAACTGTCGGCTCAGACCTCCACCGCGATGTGACTTGTTGGTCAGCTGGATCAGACACGTGACCGACCCACCGCTCGGCTCACCGAGGGAGAGGGAGATGCCGCCCGATCTCGCGCTCGCTCGAACGCTCACCCCGAGGGGCAGCTCGTCATGCAGAGATTCGAGCGATTGGAGGAGCACACCCAGCAGCGATACGTCCTCGTCCGGTACTTCCAACGACACGGTCCGTGTGGCGCAGAAGTCGTTCCATCGCTGCGACCATCCAGGGTCCACAGGCTTGATGCTGACCTGAGGCGGACTCACCCCTAGACCTCCGCCGTCGACGACAGCCCCAGCGGCAATTGAGCGCATCTGGAGGTCATGCAGCTCCCGGAGGGCGTCGCGTGCGCTCAAGCCGGCGAGCGTCTCCAGGGTGCTCCGCGTGAACGGGAAGTAGGGCTGATCGGCGCGAGCCCGAACGCCCGAGATCTCGTAGAGGTGGCCCAGGCGACGCTCGACGATGGCCTCGATCTCCTGGATGTTCCGGCCCACCATGAGCTGTTGCGGCTCTGGGTTGCGCTCTAGGCGATCGAGCACCGTTCGCGTCAGGTGTTGCTTCATCTCCACGTAGAAGTCGCGCAGACACGACACGACGACGAGCGCGTTTGGAACGTGGTCTACGACGTGGCGCACCACGTTCATGGAGCGAATGAAGCGCTCTTTCGCGTTCGGCTGGTCATACATGTCCTCGAGCTGATCGAGCATCAGCACGAGCGCGCCGCCGCCCACGCGGGCGATGATCTTGCCCAGGTGTACGATCACTCGAAGTGGATCGTCCGACTGCACCTTGGGCGAAAGCTCGCCAAGTTTGACGAGATCTCGACTGCTCAGCGGCTCGCAGCGCAGGAACTTCAACACGCGCGCGTACAGAGCGGGCTCCCCTCGCTGCAGGAAGAGCAGAGCTCTGATCAAGTCGATGTCCACGTCCGTGAAGCGCGGGTCGCGCACCACGGCGTCCGCCAGATCGAACACCAACGTGCACAAGGCATCGTCGGACATCTCTTCTTCCCGCAGCCGGCGTCGCTGGTGCGGAGTGATCGAGACGGGAGCCACCACCAACGCATCCGACAGGCAGCCTAGCCCCGCGTCCGAGACACCTGGAGCGTCATACGGCTTCTCAAGGGACTCGAGGAGGTGAATCAGCACGTAGCGAGCGTAGTCGTCGGGCGCCGCGGACATCTGCATGTAGCCCGCGTAGCCTAGTCGTTGGCCGTGCGCTCGCTCCCGAAACGCGCGCATCAAATGGGTCTTGCCGCTGCCAGCTTCGCCGAGCACAAGCAGCGCCTTGCCCGCCCCGTCGTCGCTCTGCTCAGCGGCTCGGTCGAGCAAGCGCTGGAACAGCACACGCGTTTCTTGATGCACGATCTCTACGTCGAAGGGGTCTGCTCGCCAAACCTGGTTCGCGTGCGCAATCGAGTGGAAGACCTCAGGCGTCTCGGGAGAGCAGAATACGCGCACCCGCGGATCCTGGCTGTCCTCTGGCGCCTCCTCCTGCGCTTGCGCGAGCAACTCACGCAGCCCCAGGGCGTTCTCGAGTTCCTGTCGGACACGGTCCCCCGGGGCCCTCCCTCCCTCGAGGGCAACGATTTCCTCGGACAAGCGCAGCATCAGCTCTGAGTAGCGGTCGAGGGCCTCACGGTCGCCTGTTTCTTGTGCGACGCGGCGCACGATCTCGAGACCGAGCCAGCGTGTGTCTCCGCATCCACCGCCGAAAAGCTGGACGTCGGATCGATGGGTTTCCACGAACTCCCGAACGTGCTCCTGGCGAGCGTCGCAGAAGTCCGCGTAGAATTCTCGAAACGCGCACAGACGCCTCGCTACGGCCTGCACGAGCGCGAGGGCATAGCTCACCTCCGCGTCACTGATCGAGCCGTCCTCGGTGATGGCCGTCTCGGCCACGCTCAGCGCGTCGATCAGCAACGCAAGGCGCACCACATCGCTGCTCGTCACACGGCCCTTGGCGATCAATGGCTGCACCCGTGCGAGAATCGAAGGCCCAAGCAGCTCCTCCTCCACGCCCAGCGTGAGCATCTGACACACCGCGTCGCCGATGAGCTGAAGCTCCGGTAGAAGAAACTCACTCGATCTCATCGGCATCGCGTTTCCCTTCATCGTGCACCCCCCGCCTTCAGCGCCACGAAGTGAAAAGTGGTCCCCATGTGCGTGGCCTCGGAGCGCTGAATTTCAGTGGGATCCATGGCACCCACCATGTCCGCGCGCGTCATGTGCAGAAGCCCCGTCGCGTGCGCGGCGACGAGCCGCTTCTTGAATTCATCCAGGGACATGTCGCCGACGGGTGGTCGACCGCGCATGTGCTCCCAGATTGAGCCGATGAAGGCTCTGTCGTCGTGAAACCGGTGCACGTCGGGTTCGCGCGCTGCGCGCATCACTGCTGCAGCGAGGTCCGGGAGGTCTGGCGTGGGTCGGTTGTTGTCGTTCGCGGTGCCCGTCGCGTGACTCATACTCGTCCGGAGTGTCGACGCCGGCGTGCCGCAAACCCAACGAGTCATCAAGGCCCGTCGAAAGCTTTCCGCATCCCCACGTCGTGCGGCCGCGGCCTTGACTGCGAGCAGGCGTCGCCAGGTGTGCGCGTCGACGCGAGCGTCCTCACTCACCAGGTCTCGGAGGAGGTAGCGCTGCACCCTGTCGATCTCGAAGGATGCGTCCGTGTCGATCCCCAATGCGGACCACGCCATGCGATCGACCACCTGTTTCAGTGATGCTTCGCGCACCTGCCAACCGCGGTCCATCGACAGCAACGCCGCAGCCAGCTCGTCCGTCGTGAATGGGCCCTTGTGCGTCCGCGACTCATCGAGAGTGAGCGCGACGAGCAGGCGCCGCCGGATCTCGGGCCAGCTTCCTGTATGCGAATGCTCGTCGACACCCAGGCGTTGTATCAACCACTCGTGACCGCTGGGCGTGAGGGCGAGCGGCTTCGAGCTCACTAGGCCCATCGCAGCGCAGTCGTCGAGGCAGCGCTCGATTGCGGTCCTGAGCTCTGGGGACGGCGCGGAGGATATCAGTCCGGCGACAGCGACAAGCACGCGCTTGCGTCCGATCGGCCGCTTGGTGCGCGCCCACAGTCGCGCGAGCACCAACATACGAAGGCGCTCCCGGTCGAGTTGTTCGATCTTGCTCACTTGCCTGTCCTCGCCGTCGTCGGCTTTCGTCTTTCGACCAGTGTGCGAATCGACGACACCACGTCGTCCCCGCGGTCTACAACATCGGTCGCCAGGTACCGAGCCACCCAGAAGCCGTGCGTTTGAAGCAGAAGATCCTTGCGTCGGTCTCGTCGATAACGAGCCGGATTTGTGAAATGGAAATAGCCGTCAACCTCCACGGCCAGATCGAGCGAGCGGCACAAGAGGTCGACCTCTGCGGGCTGGGTTCCGAATTCAAAGGGCAACGTCGCATTCAGTGCGAACAGACCGCGAGTGACCACGTCACGTTCCAGCATTTCGGACAACAGGAGCTCCGCCAGGCTCCTTGCTAGCTCGCTAGCCTCCGGGTCCTCCTCGCTGTTCTCTTCCGCAATCGCGTTTGCGCGTCTGCACGCCCCGTCCGCTCGTTCGAAGAGTAAGGCAAGGCGGCTCTGCGGGCGTGTCGACGCTCGCTCCGTGGCGCCGATGTCGGGCGGCGGGAGAATGGCATGATCCGGATCGGCGGTCTCTGGCAGCTCCCGCAGGAGAACTACGCCCTCGGACAGCAGCGAGCGCGTCCGACTGCATAGGCGGGATCGCTCGCTGGTCCATCGGTGTTCGTCCACTACAGCGAGGAGCGGAAGACGCGGCACGGCGATCGCGAGAGTCACGAGCGCTTCCAGGTGCGGCGCCCTCGAAGCCGTCACGAGCAGTGCGGGCCAAGCCGATGCAGACACCCAATCCGTCAAGCGGGACAGCACACGCAGGGGGTTGTCGCTCGAAGCCGTCATGCCCAGGGCGCTGCTCCGGTCACGCAACCACCCGAGGGCCCCTTGCGCGCTTGGCGCTCGCGTGTCTGACATCAGCTGCGTCAGCCAGAGCTCTCGCTCGCGTGGTGTACGCGATGACCACTGTGCCGGTAGAAGTGCTGAAAGCTCAGGCCGTGCGCCCGCTATTGCCGAGAATGCGGTCTCGCGAAGGTCACGTCGTCCCGTCAACGAATCGATCCACGTGCGGGCAAGCATCTCGGGCGGAGCCGGCTCCGCAACAACGATATCGCTCCCCTCCCCGGCGAGGCAGCGTCGCAATCGTGCTGTGTGCTCAACGAAGCTGCCGAGCGCCAGGGTCACGGTGGGCACGCCCGCTCGCCGCCGCTCGGCGTGACGTCGAAGTTGTCGCGCGAACGTGTTGAGCGGCTCCACCCTCTCATCCCTCACCATGCCAGCACCGTTGCGGACGCCGAGCATGCGCCGCGCCGAACTGGCTTCACCTGAGCCTGAGTCACGCCGCGGATGGAGGTCTAGCTGCGCTCGCGGATCGAAGTCAGTTTGGTAGGCAGGCGCGAGAGATGAGCGAACACCACATACACTGGCGACAGGGGGGCTTGCAGCCGGACGTGGCCCTGCGGTGCCACGTGGTGGGACCGTCGCGCACCCGTACCTTCAGCGAGGTGCAATGCTGGGGCGACTGGGTGAGTGGACTGCTCCGTGGGCCCGACGGAGACAATCCCCGTGTCGACGCTGAGTCATACTAGCTCTCGGCCGCGCGCTCACGGGCGAAGACGCCTTCGCTTGACGTATCGCACGCCTCTTCGAGGCCCTCGGCTCTCTCGAGCAGC
>CAYNOM010000363.1:0-6612 GCA_964398415.1 uncultured Polyangiales bacterium
GTATCGGCCCGGCTATCCCCCTGCCCGTCGGCCGTGCCGATTTCCGCAGCGAATTCCCGAACGATCGGCTGGCATCGCCATTGCTGTATGCTCGCTCGTGAGGTCGCGCGTGGGACTCCGGCGTGATTCCCGAACCTCACCTTGGAAGTGATGCAAGTCAATCGCGCCACTTCTCCCCGCGCGGCCTCCCCTTCGAGCCCGACCATGTTACCTGCCGCTGAAAGCCGAGCCCAGACCGTCGAGCGCGAAGATCTGGTGATGTTCATCAACGCCTGCTTCGCGTGCACGTCGCAGCGCGAGTTCTACACGGCGAGCGGCAGTCACGTTGGGCTCGACTTCCTGCACAGCTACATCCACGGCAACTACCGTCGAGTGTACGCGCGCTGTTTGGCTGCAGGCGTCAACCACTTCAACCAAGCGGAGATCATCCTGCGCCTCTTGGCCAGTGGTGCGCCCGCTGGTCAGCATGATCGTGTCGAGGAGGGAGAGCTGATCGCAGCGGCCCTTTCGCGACTGCCGCCACAACGCGCCTATCGGCTCCTCACGAAGCTGCGGATGCTGCGGGTCAACAACCGTCGCAGCCGCGCCGTCGTGGCCCGCTATCTCAGCAGGCGCACGAATCTCGACTTCGAGCTGGTCAAGTATCGACAGAAGGCGAGGAGCGCCGTGCGCCATGCCCACGTGACCGTGAATGGTGAGCGTGGGCGACTTCTGTTCGGCAACTGGGATGGTTCGAGCTTCGCGCATCCGCTGTTCGAAGCCTGCCGACAGGCCCGCTACAGCGAGACCGCCATCTACAGCCTGCCGTTCAGCATCGCCGAAGGCTTCGCGGCCTGGCGCGGGATACCGAGGGAGCGCTTCCTGGAGAAGATCTCACCGCGCATGACCGCGCAGGAGAAGCTTCGCCTGCGCGACGGCGCCCACGCCCAAGGCGTCGACGTAGGGATCGACTTGAAGCGTGCGGGACTCACCAAGCTCGTGAGCTACTGGCTGTCGCTACCCACCCGGGAGCGGGAGGCTCAGCGCGATGCCTTCGAGGAGGCGCTGAACGGGATCGCGGTGCGCATTGCCCAGGAAGGCCCTCGCTTGGGGCGCGTCGCAGCCGTTCTCGACAACAGCTATTCGTCTTCGGGATCGACCGAGAAGCGCCGACGTCCGCTCGCGATTGCGCTCGCGGTGAGCCGCCTTCTTCAACGAGTGTGCGACGAGTACGTCCCGCAATGGACGACGCCGTGCCCAGACGAGCTTTTCGTGCGCGCCGAGGGACAGACCGACATCGCGCGTCCGCTCTTGCGCGCCATTGCGGTGCGTCCGGAGCTCGTCGTCATCGTGTCGGACGCCGTCGACAACACGCCCGCCGGCGGCGTCACAGAGGTGCTGCGGCTGTGTCGCGAGAAGCTCGCCGTCCGCGTGCCGATCGTGCACCTCAACCCGGCATTCGACGGTGAGTCGCTGTCGCCTCGCGCCTTTGGCCCCCATGCAGCCACCGTGGGCTTGCGCGACGCCGAGTCACTCTTCGTCGCCCTCGAGTTCGCGCGCTTCGCGCTGGGGGCTTCGACGCTCCGCGACCTGGAGATGCACCTCGAAAAGCGCGTGCGCGCGCTGCTTTCCCGAACGGAGGCTCCCCATGCCGAAGACCCATGAAGCCTCGCTCGAGCTGTGCGGCCTTACGCTGGCGCCATCGCAGGTGTGGCAAGGCATCCGTATCGTGCCCTTGCTCCGCGCCGAGCCCAGCCCGGCCCTGCGCTTGCATCGACGCAAGCTCAACGAGGACGTGCGCGGAGTCTCCGTCGACGGGCTCCCCGAGGACCCGAACATCGCGTACTTCTCGTACATCCCCCACGCCCTCGTGCTCGAAGTGCAGGGCAAGAGCGCAACGGCAGCTCAGGGTGCGCAGCTCGCGCGCGCCCGCGACGGGGTGCGGTTCGGAAAGGGCACCGCACGGCTGATGCATCGCATGGCCAAGCGCGAAGCCGACGGCTCCTTGCGCTTTCTGCCGCTCCACCTCGCCATGGAGGGTCTCTTGGCCCTCCACTTTTCGGGCCCCGACGTCATGTGGCCGGAGTATTCGAAGCAGGTCCTGTCGCGCGGCCTCTCGCCGCGAAGCGAGTCGATGTACGTCGGACACGCGATCACGGGCTTTGATGACGCCCTGCGCACGTTCGAGATCCACCCGAGCCAATGCGGAATGCTGCTGTTCGTTGCCGATGCGTTCGCGAGCGCGTTCGCCGTCCCTCAGCCGTCGGAGTACCGCGACATGCATCGCTCGCTGCTCCTCGACATGTTCCCCGACATCCTCGAACGCTACGGCGCCTCCGCGCATGACGTTCCTGGATCAGACGTGCGGATCGACGCCGCGCGTGTGCGTTCGCTCGACGACATCGCGCAGCTGCTCGAAGAAGCCGAGCGCGACGTCGCTGCGTACGAGGCGGCGATGGCCAGCGGGTTGTTCGGGCGAAAGGTTCGCTTTGAGGAAGTTCAGCGCGTCGGGCCCTTCGTGCTCGAGCGCTTCCGCAGTGACATGGCCCTGGGCGAGGAGAACTACATCGGCGAGCGCATCGTCGATCGAGCCGGAGCCCTTCAGTATCTCAAGGTGATGCGACTCTCTGATGGCCAGGCGCGACGCGCCTTTCTACTCATGAAGCTCCACGAGCACGACTGGAGCATCGCCGAGGCTGCCCGCTCACTGCGGACGACCAAGGAGGGCTTCATCGAGCGGCTGGTGAGCGCTGGCTTCGGATACATGGTTCGCGAGCACCTGTGGACGACCGTCACGTGAGTGTGAGGAACGGGTACCGATTCCGTCTGCACGATGGCGAATGTCTCCCGCGTCGCGACCCCGACGCCGCACGCCGGCACCGACATTGGGTTTTCCTAGCTCCTTCGGACGCAGCATACCGGATGGCCCTGCCCAGGGGGAGTTCAGCTCCGCTCGCTCACGTCACTCGCCCGCGGTCCGCGAGACAGAAGCGCTACGGGTCGCTCCAACGCAGATTCCAGGCGGCGCGTGAAGACCTCGGCCGTGACCGCCCCGGAGCCGTCTACCACACGCTCGTAGACCGGCATCACCTGCTTCAGAAGCGCTGACAGCGCCTCCTGGTAGGCCAGGCTCGGCTGAGTGGCAGGCTTCAGGGACGCAATAAGGTCCCCCTCGCGGACCACGAGTGCAGGCGACACCTGGCCGTGCACGCGATAGCGATCGCACAGGTGCGCATCACGCAAGGACGGCAGGGCGTCCACATGGGTGAGCGCCAGCGCGTCCACCCCGCCGCTGACGGTCAGTGCGTAGCGCAGTAGCACGGCGTCGAGTGGACCGACGCGCATGGGGCCCTGCCAAGGGCCGTCCAAGTTGTGAGGATCTTTCAGGACGTTGCCGAGCTGCGACCGTTCGGTCGGCAGTGGGCCAGCGCCGTGTCGCGTCGCGTAAGTGCGTAGAACACCAAGCACTGTCACCTCGTGTGCGTCGAAGGCTGCGCGCAGCAGGGCGCGAGCGGGGTGGGCTGTGCACGTGCCCCATGAGGTGTAAGGGTGAAACCCCCAATCTTGATCGAGCAGCACCCCTTGCGCGCCTTCGAGCACGACCCCATCGAACGACGCGAGCATGGCCGCCACACCCGGGTCGTCGACAATGTCGACGCGTCGAGCGACCTCGAGGGTAGCGTCGAGCCATGCGGCGCACACTGCAGGGTTCTCGAGCATCGCGATCTCACGCTCGGCGTGCGGATCGCCTCGAAGGGCCTGCACGTGCTCGGCGAGCTCGGCACGCTTGCGCTCTTGGAGTGCGACGAGCCGCGGCAGAAGAGCTCGACCTTCGACGACGTCTCGCATCGTCAAGGTGCATGTGTCGAGGCCCAACGAATCGGCCACGGTCTCGCCGACCCCGACGCCGCAACTGCCGTGGCGGCGCGGCCCTCGCGCCAACTCGCGCAACCGGCCGGCAGCCTGCTGGAAGGGGGTGATGACCCGCGCCGCGGCGCTCACGCTCAAGCGCTCCATGGCGTCCGCCACGCCAACACGGGCGAGGTGCGCCGCTTCCACCGCGAGGGCTGTCGGATGCAGCACGACGTCACGCGTGAGCAAGGTGCGCACTCCTGGGACGAAAGACCCCGCTCCAAACTGGGAAAACGTGTGGTGACGCCCGTCCGGGGTGATCACGTTGTGTCCGGCCTGGGCGCCTCCATTCCAACGAACGACAAGGCGTGCGGCGCGCGTACGCACCAGATAGTCGGTGAGGAGCCCCTTGCCGGCGTCGCCAAAGCCGAGGTCCAGCACCACCACCGCAAAGCGCTCGCGACGAGCCATTGTGCGCTACTTCTTGAACAGCCGCTGCCAGACTGCTTTCGCCGTGTGTGCGACGCCGGTGGGAGGAGGCGCGCCGTCGCGGTCCAACGTGGCTGCGAGCGGCGTTAGCGCACGGACGATCTGGCCCACTCGCTGGCGTTCGAGCCCCACTTGCTCGATGAGCTTCGCGACCTGGTCGAGGTCCTCGACCGCTCCCTCCTTGAGCGCAACGATGCCGGCGGCCACGAAGCAGGTGTCCGTTGGGGTGTCCATGCAGATCGTGTGGTCACCGAGCAGCTCCCGCCAGCGCCGCTCACAGCCCCTTGCGCGCCCGCGGTCCGGAATCAGAAAGAATGGCTCGTAGGCTTCCGAAACGGCGGCCACCACGGCTTCGGTGGGCACGTCTGCGTCGAGCTTGTCGCCGATGATGGCCTCGACCTGATGACGTGACACGGCGGGGTACGGCAGCTCGTCGCCCGTCATGAAGATGTAGCCGCGCTTCTTGCGCTTCGTCCATGCATCGGTGTCGGTATGCTCGGCGAGAAAGTACAGCGCGAGCTCGTACGACTCGGTGTTCTGTCCGCCCCCTCCACCCTCGAGGAAACTGAAGGTGAGCCACTGATCCATCAGCTCCGCCGTCGACTCGAATTGCCCTACCTGAAGCGGCGCCCGGTCGCACGTCGCATCGCCCAGCGCCATGAACAGAAGCTGAGGGTCGGGGACATGCAGGTCGCCGAGGATCTTCATGAAGCGCGGAAGCTCCCGCCGCGCCAACAAGTCTGGGATGTCACCCATCGACCCGGTGACGTCGAGCGCGAACACGATCGGCAGCGCATTCGGGTGCTCATCGCTGTCGCGACTTTCGCGCACTCGCACGCCCTTCGGGTTCATGAGCGCGTGGCAGGCGTCTTGTACGAAGATCCGCTGTCGAGGCAGATCGGCGCGGGCCTGGCTCAATGCCTCGTGCGCTGCATGGCTGTAGTTCCCGTATCCCATGGTTCTCCTCGCAGACTCAGCCCCACCCGGGCATGACAAGCGGAACGAAACGGCTCGGGCCGAACGACTCGCGTGCGGCGCCGCCCAGCCGCGCGTGCACCTGGGCGGCGTCCTCATCTCCGCGCCCTGCGGCGATCTCGGACAGCAGCGTTGCGAGCGGCGCGGGGATGCTCGTGGGAAGCAACGACGACTCTTGGACTCCCAGGAGATGCCGCACGCAGCGCGCGCTCATGATCACGTCTGAGGCGGGCGAGAGAGAGCCGGCGCGCGCATCATGGGGATAGAACGCGGTGCGGGAGGCGCACAGCACGGGGAGCTCCTCGTGGGGAGCGCCTGCGCACGAAAAGCCCACGAGCCGTATGCCGTGATCGCGCGCATGCACGAGGACGTGCTGGGGAAGCACCGCCCCATGCACGAGGCCCGAGCGATGCACGAAGTCGAGCACCTCCAGCAAGCGACGCCAGATCCAGACCGCGTGACGCGCGTCGAGGCCTTGCGGATAGGCACGGGCCACGTCGTCCAGTGTGTGGACGAAGCCGCTCGCGAAGCGCAGCACGCGCGCCTTACGCGGCGAAGCCTCGCTCGTGTTGCCCTCACCCGCCAGGGTCGTCCTCGGGACCAGCGTGCCGAAGTACTCGGCGCCGAGCGCGTTGCTGTTGGCGAGCCGCAGTAGCGCCCTTTCTTCGCGTTGCCACAGATCGTCGTCGCGCTCTTCGCGCAAGACCTTGATCAACACGCGCTCGACCGGTCGCCGTACACGCTCCGCCCAGTAGACATCGCTACTTTCGCCGCAGGCCACTGCGCCGAACACGCGATACACGACGCCCGATACGGTGAGGGTTGAAGGCCCGCCGGGCGCTGAGGCCGCTTGTCGCAGCGCCTCGCGGTACTTGGCGGATTTCACCAAGCTCTGCTCCCACGCCACCGTGGCTTGGCAATAGGCGCATATCACGGTCACCCGGCGCGCACTCGGGGGCAGCGGGGCGCCACAGCTCGGGCAGGTCAACGCAAAGAACGCCATCGCAGCTCGAGCATACCGCAAACGGGAGGCGGCCCACCTCGGAGAGCCTCAAGGAGACGAGGTCAAGCCGGCTGCCTCCCCATCTACCATTGCGGGGATCTGATAGCTCGCTTGGGGGTGTCTTATGGATTGATTTGGCATGCCCGCTGGCGTATCTTCGTCCGTGAATTCCTATGGTTACGACCATCGCCCTGCGCGCGTCGAGAGGCGGAGGCTCTTGGCCACGGTATTCGGGGGGCGCGGGCCAAGCGGCCAAGGCCCGAGGGGGGGCGAGTGACCGCCAGAAGCATGGACGTCTTCTCGCTGCGCGACTC